>JAVBUI010000061.1:0-5529 GCA_031555495.1 Victivallaceae bacterium
ACTACAAAAACGGCTTTTATCAACTGCTGCCCTTCGTTGGCTATACCGAAAGAACTCTTCCGACTGCATTGAGGATAGGCGTTTACCAGTGCCCGAGCGCGAAGTGGAAACACTTCTATCACAACATCATCAACTCCTACGGGCTCAACGTATCGGCGTCGATCGACGGCTCCACCGCCTTTGCCTACGTCGCCAACGCCACCCATGCCGCCGCCGCCGGAGGCCAGATCAAAAAGCTTACCAAGTGCAAAAGACCTTCCCGAATGTTCGCCACCGCGGACGGGCGGCTGAATATCAACCCTGTTTCCAACCTGTTCGGGAACTGGAACTCCAAGCCCGACGGCAACCTTGCCAACGCCGCGGTCGTCAGGGACCAGCTTGACCTCGATGAAGATCCGCGTTTCCGCCATGGCGACGCCGTCAATATGAATTTCTTCGACGGTCATGTCGAAGCGCGGAAGGTCTACGGGCGCACCACCGCCGACCTTGATTACAAAGAGCTTACCACTGGCGTCGCCAATTAATTTTAATGTATTGAAATCACTTTCAACAAGGGAAACATCCATGAGAGATCTGAAAAAAAACGTTCTGAAACATCGTAAATTCACCCTGATCGAACTCCTGGTGGTTATCGCGATCATCGCGATCCTGGCGGGAATGCTGCTGCCGGCGCTCAACAAGGCCCGCGAATCGGCCCGGACGTCCAACTGCAAGAACAACCTGAAGCAGATCGGCACCGGATTGGCGCTTTATTCCAGCGGGAACGACGATTTCCTGGTATACAGTTATGGCGCTTACTATACGACCAGCAAACAGGGATTTTACCAGCTTCTGCCGTATCTCGGTTCTTCCCTGACGACCATTCCGGCCGGGTTCAAGCTGCCGGTTTACCAGTGTCCGAGCGCCAAGTGGAAGCACTATTATGACAACATCATCAATTCTTACGGATTCAACGTCTCGGCGCTGATCGACGGCAGCACCGCTTTTGCTTACGCAGGCAATGCAACCCAAGCTGCGAGTGCCGGCGGAACGCTCAAGAAAATCACGAAGTGCAAGCGTCCGTCCGCGATGTTCGGCGTCTCCGACGGACGGTTGAACATCAACGCTTCCAATAATGCATACAACAACTGGAATTCCCAGCCGGACGGCGGCCTTACCAACGCGGCGGTCGCACGTGAGCAACTTGATCTCAATGAAGATCCGCGCCTCCGCCATGGGGATGCCTCCAACCTGCTTTTCTTCGACGGACACGTCGGAGCCGAAAAGACGTTTGGCCGCCTCGGATCCGAACTCAATTACCGGCTTCTTGCCACCGGTCAGGTTTATTGATCTTCGGAAGATGCGTGATCGATCGCGGAAGCTGATTTCAGGGTAAAACGAGGAGAGCTCCTCATAAAAATCCAGCAGACAAAGAATGGAGGAAAACCATGAAGCGTCGCCATTTTACCTTGATTGAACTCCTGGTGGTCATCGCGATTATCGCGATCCTGGCGGGAATGCTGCTTCCGGCGCTCAACAAGGCCCGTGAAAAGGCTCGTACCGCGAGTTGCACGAATAACCTCAAGCAGATCGGTACCGGGTTGATTCTTTACGCCAATGGCGAAGATGATTTCCTGGTATACAGTTACGCCGGCTATTTCCCGCGTTACAAGCATGGTTTTTATCAGATGCTGCCGTATCTTGGCGTTACCAACACGAACATTACGACTAAGTTTAAACTGCCGGTTTACCAGTGCCCGAGCGCGAAGTGGAAGCATTATTATAACTTTATCGTCAACTCTTACGGATTCAATGTGTCGGCACAGATCGACGGCTCCGCCGCTTTCGCCTACGCCTCCGTTGCCGCACATGCCTCCTCCGCCGGCGGAATGCCCAAGAAAATCACCAAGCACAAGATGCCGTCCCGGAACTTCGCCATGGCCGACGGACGACTTAACCTCATGGCCTATGACAACCTTTTCGGAGGCTGGAATATCGGTACGGACGGCTCCAGCGGCAGCGCGGACATCGCCGGTGAACAGCTCGACCTCTCGGAAGATCCGCGCCTCCGCCACGGCGACACCATGCCGATGGCTTTCTTCGACGGGCACGTCAAATCCGAAAAAATCTTTGGACGCAGCAAGACGGAACCTGCCTACTATTTACTTACCCTTGGCAAAACGGATTAATTTCAATCGAATCCCGTCCGATTGATTTTTGCGGAAACCGGTGCTATATTGTTCTCTCAGGACCTGACGAAAATACAAGATGAAGGAGATTTCGATCGTCATGAAAAAAATCGCGTTGCTGTTGTCCGCTTTTGTCAGCGCCGCCGCCTTGTATGGCGCGGAAGCACTCTGGGATGGAAATCTCGGCAAAGTTTCGCTCCGGGAAGGCGCGAAACTCAAGGAAGTCTCGGTCAAAACCGATGAAAACGGCCTGCTCGACGTCAATGCCAAAAGCGAAGGCGACAGCGTTACTTATGTCTGCATCCAGGTCGACGTCACACCGTTCAAGCTTGACGGCAAGCTCCTTTCGCTGAAGGCCTGGACCGACACTCCCAAGGAGACGACCGGCTTCTACGTCCGCGCCCTCAGCGCCAATAACCGCAAGGTGATGAGCTACATGAGCTGGAACTTTCTCTCCGACAAAGCGCAAACGATCAATCTCATCCCGGGTGTCCGCGTCGGCGGCCTGGCCTGGGAGGCGAATGAGGTCAACGCTCCCATCGACACCGAAATCGCCAAGCTTTGGATTTACATCGGCACCCGCGGCGACGGCAAGGCGATGAATCTTCATGTGGGAGATTTCCAGCTGGTGGCTCCGCGCCTTAAGAGCGACGGCCCCGGCTCCGCGACGCTCGAAGACGGCGTGATCACCGCCCAGGCCAAAATGCCGGCCGACACCAAGGAGAACGCCGTTACTTATTTCCGTTTTGAAACACCCTTCGCCGGCGACATCACCGGTAAATCGCTGAAGCTGACCGCCTCTACCGGCACACCGAAGGAAAACGGCGCTTTCTATGTTCGCGGCTACAATGCCGCCAATGAGTGCATCCTTTCCTTCATGAGCTGGAACAACCAGCTCAAGGATACGCCGCGTGAATTCGTCCTCACGCCCGGCAAGAATTCCTCCGGGCTCACCTGGGAAGCGGGGATGGTCAAAGCCGGCGCGAAGCCGGAGCTGGCCAAGCTCGAGTTTTATCTCGGTACCCGGGGCAATGCCGGCAAGGAAATCAACGGCAAAATCGAAAAGATCAGCCTGGGGGAGTAACCGCGGGTGCCGACCTTACCGCCGCCGGGTTTGAAAAACTCAGCGTTGGCGCCCGCTCAGCGGAACTTCGCGGCCTGATCGCGTCCACCGACGCCAAGGGCTCGCGCTTTGTCCTGACCCGTCCGCAGGATCACGGTCCCCGCGGCTATTTGCTCTACACCGACGTCGATTCGGGGGAAACCAAGCAGTACTTCAATCCGAAAGAAGTTCGTCAGGGCGACAACTTCGGTTCGATCCTGAGTTCCAAAGGGAAGTTCTATTACGACCACTCCGGCGCTCATGTGCTCGAATTCGACGTCAACAGCCGCGAAACCCGCTATCTCGGCAAGCCCGACCCGGCTGCGGTCCATTACATGGTTTACACCGAGGCTCCGGACGGCAAGATCTATCTCGGGTCCTATCCCAACGCCGGAGTGACGCAGTACGACCCCGTGACCGGCAAATTCCGCGTTTACGGTTCGCTTGACCAGACCGAGAAGTATACGCAGGAGCTCGCCACCGACAAAAACGGTTTCGTTTACGCCGGGATCGGCACCGCCCGCGCCAACATCGTCGCCCTCAACCCGGCGACCGGCGAAATGACGCAGATTTTGCCGGAAGCGAAGCGCAAGCTCGGCTCCGGCTCGGTGGTCTCCGGCGACGACGGCTTTGCTTACGGCCGCTTCGGCGGTTTTCAGGTCAAGATGCTCGACGGTAAAATCGTCGAAGAAAACGTCAAAATCCCGCCGCCCCGGGCGATCAAAGCCGCCAAGTACGGCCATCGTTTGTATGACTTCGGCGACGGTTCACGCGTGACCGGCATCGACCTTTACCGCAAGGAAATGCTGATCCGGGAGAAAGACGGCAAAGTGCGGACGCTGAAATTCGATTACGTTTCGGGCGGCCTCGCCTTTACCAGTCTGGCGATGGGGCCGGCCGGTAAATTCTACAGCTCCACCAGCCACCCGATGCACTTCTCCGAACTCGACACCCGGACCGGCAAAATTACCGATCACGGCCCGCATCCGATCGTCTCGGGCGGCAACTTCTGCAACATGGCCGCGAGCGCCGACAAGGTTTATCTTTGTGAATACGCCGGCGGACGCCTCTGGGTTTACGATCCCAAACTGCCGTACCGTTCGCACGGCTCCGGCCTCGCCCGTTTCGGAGCGACGCCTCATGAGATGGCGATGAGCGGCAGCTTCAAGGGCGGCACGGTTTCGGCGCTGAGTTCGCCGCCGGTTCTGTTCTGCAACGGCGGCGGCGACGGAGCCGAGTTCCGGTTCCCGCTGGCGGTCGACACCGATGGTGACTACTATCTCAACTGCCAGCTTTACGAGCACGCCAATTACGGCAGAATCAAGCTTGACTTCCAGGGCAAGGAGCTCAAGCGCAATCTGCAAAACTTGGTTGACCGTCCGTCGCCTATGATTGCGATGGGGCCGTTTTCGCTGAAGAAGGGCAAATATGACGCCGTCTTTACGGTCGACGCCAACAAGGGGGGCCGCGCCTGGCTTGGCATTGCCGCGCTCGCGCTGGAGAAGACCGCTCGTCAGGACGCCACCGAGGAGAAAATCAAGGACAATCCGTTGATTCTGGGCCGCTGGCAGGATTTGGTCACGCGTCCGCGCGCGGTCAATATCCATCCGGACGGCAAGCATGTGGTGATCGCGGGATATGCGAATTACGGTCTCAATGGCGGAGGCTTCGGTATCCACGACATTGCGACCGGCAAGAACAGTGAAATCTCCGGCTGGATGCCCGGCGAGAGCTGTATCGCGTTCCGTTTCCTGCCCAATGGCGACATTGTCGGCGGCACCAGCAACGACGCGCCCGGCGGCGGTTACAAGCAAATGGACCAGGCTTCGCTGTTCCGTCTTGATTGGAAAACGCAAAAAGTGACTAAAAAGCTTCCGTTGCCCGGCGTGACCAACGTCGTCAGTGTCGAGGTCTGGAACGGCAAAATGTTTGCGGTCGCTTCGAATGGCGAATATCTGGTGTTGAATCCTGACACCTTTGAAGTGATTACGCGGAGCAATGTTGCTGAGTTCGGCACGCCGCCGCGCAATGCGTTTCAGAAGAGTGAGGACGGGCGTTTGTGGCTCTTGCAGCAGAACGGGATTCAGGAGGTTGATCCGGTGACCTTTGCGGTGAAGCCGGTGACGAGGGGGGCGTTTGGTATTACCGCCGGGGGCGGATGCTTTGATAATACGCTCTACTTCGGCTGCGACCGCGAGTTTGCGAGATATAAACTGCCGCCCAAAAAATAAAAAAAGAAAAAACAAAAAAAAGCGCGAA
>JAVBUI010000331.1:0-6804 GCA_031555495.1 Victivallaceae bacterium
GCACGCCCTCCGGGGCGATGGTCATCAGGCCTTTGAACGCGAGGTGCGACAGTGACGCGGCGTAACGGGCGGCTTCGCTGAGCGCCTCCGGCGGGAAGCCGCTTTTGCTTTTTTCGCCGGAGACATTGACCTCGAGCAGGATTTGCGGACGCTTGCCCTCTTCGCCCGCGATCCGGTCGAGGCGCTCCAGGAGCTGCAGGGAGTCGACCGAATGGATCACCGCCGCGACTTTGACCGCGCGGCGGACTTTATTGGACTGCAGTTGTCCGACCAGGTGCCATTCGATGTCGGGAGGGAGCGCCGCCGCTTTTGCCTCCAGCTCGGGGAGGCGGCTTTCGCCGAAGGCGCGGCAGCCTTCACGATATAGCTCCGCAATGTCTTCGGCGGGAAAGGTTTTGCTCACGGCAAGCAATAAGACATCTTCCGGGCGGCGCGAAACGGCTTTCGCCGCCTCGGCGACCTGCCGCAGAAGTTCGCGGTAATTGCCGGTCAGCGTTCCCATTTTCAGCGCGCCAATTTAACCTGATGTTCCGGCGGACGGGCGGTGATTTTGGTGCCGGGGACAAGATCCTCGGTCAGCCAGACGTTGCCGCCGATGACGCAGTTTTCACCGATCTCGATGTCGCCCAGGACCGTCGCTCCGGCGTAAATTGTGACGTTGTTGCCGACCGACGGGTGCCGTTTGCGCCCCTTGATCAACATGCCGCAGGAGTCCTTGGGAAACGACAACGCGCCGAGGGTCACGCCCTGGTAAATCCGGACATTGTCGCCGATTTCAGCGGTTTCTCCGACCACCACGCCGGTGCCGTGGTCGATGAAGACGCCGCGCCCGAGCGAAGCTCCCGGATGGATGTCGATGCCGGTTTCGGAGTGCGCGTATTCGGTCATCATGCGCGGAATCAGCGGCGCCTGGGCCAGGTAAAGGACGTGGGCCAGGCGCTGGATCGCAATCGCTTTGACGCAGGGGTACGACAGAATGACCTCTTCGCGCGAAGTCGCCGCCGGGTCGCCCGCAAAGGCGGCGGCGACGTCGAGCTTCATCGCTTCGCGGATCGACGGGATTTCCCGCAGGAGCGCGCGCACCGCCCCGGTGCTGCGCTCGACCGCGTCGCAAGTGCCGCAGCTCCGGTTGTCGCAAATGAAGCGGTTCGCCCGCGAAATCTGGTCGAAGAGCGCGTGTTCCAGCGTCACGATCCGGTGTCCGGTGTCGGCTTTGAGGTTTTCGCGCGAGCACGGATGCCCGTCGAAGCCGGGAAACACGAGTTCCAGCAGCTGGTCGGTGATCGAACGGACCTCGAGGCGGCCCGGGAGGTTCCGTTCCTCGGTGACGTTGGTCGCTTCGCCGTCGGCGTAACTGCCGATGACGGCATTCAAAAGTTCCCGGCGTTCCGCTTCGGAAAAAATTTCCGGCTCGGGGGTGCATTGTTTCGACATCGGGGACTCACTCCACGTTTTGAATTTGTTCGCGGATCTTCTCGAGTTCCGCTTTGAAAAAGATGATGTTAGGCGAAATCGCCGAGTTCCCGGCCTTGTTGCCGAGCGTGGTGATTTCGCGGAACATTTCCTGGACCAGGAAGTCGAGGCTCCGGCCGACCGGTTCGTTCCGTTTGCCGAGGAAGCCGTCGAATTGGGCGAAATGGCTGTCGAGCCGCGTCAGCTCCTCCGACACGTCCGAACGGTCGGCGTAAAAAAGCAATTCCCGCTGGAAGCGTTCGTCGGACGGGTCGACGCCGAGGTTTTCGGCGTTCAATCTCTCCAGCAGTCGCTGCTTGATCGATTCGGTGAGCCTGGCGGCGTAGGGGCGGATCTCTTCGAGCGTCCGGCGCAATGCCTCAAGCCGGGAGACCATGTCTTTCTTGAGCGCTTCGCCCTCGGCTTCGCGCATCGCGCCAAAGGCGGCGACGGCGTTGTCGATCGCTTTGGCGAAAGCGGCGGCGACCTCCGGCTCATCGGCGTCAAAGCCGCCGCCCGAGAGTACGCCGGGGACGGCGAACAAGGCGGCGGGATCGAATTCGGGCGATAGATTGAATTTGGCCCGCAGCGCGACGCATTTCGCCGCTAGCCGCTCCAGGAGTTCGTCGTCGACGGCAATGCCGTTTTCACCGCGGTTCGCGCCGCTCCGGCTGACCCGGAGCGTCACCGCGCCGCGGCTGATCGCCGCGCCGAGTTCCTTGCGGGCCGCGGGCTCGAGGGCGGCGCATTCGGAGGGAAGATAGATCCGCAACTCAAGCTGTTTGCGGTTGACCGAGCTCAACTCGGCTGAAAAAAACGAACCGTCCGGGGCAGTTGACTCCCCTTTGCCGAAACCGGTCATACTGCGCATAGCTTTGTCCTGTACGTTAGGGGGTCGTGGTGGACGGCGTTGTTTTCGGCCGGTCTTCCTCCGGGCCGACGGTGTTCTGCCGGAGTTCGCCTTCATCGATGCAGCCGCCGAAGTTGATCGAGAAGCCCGCCAGGTGGTCCCGGCCCAGGCCGCAGACGACCACAGGGCGCTCGAAGCCCGGCGTGCGCCAGACCAGCGAGAACTGCGGGCGTTTTTCCTCGGCGGCGAGCTGATCCGCGGTCAGTTTCCGTTCCGGGTCAAGATTGAGCTTGAACCGGGTACGGATGATTTCCGGATCGGCGAAACGAAGATGGTTATATTCCGTCTCCGAGAGCTCGAAATAAAGGTTGTTTTTGGCGTAACTCCGGGCGCTGCTGATTGCGCTTTGGCGGTCTTTGTCCTCCTGCGGAAAAACCTTGCGGAGCAGGCGGTTCGGGTACCAGTCGTTCATCTTCGCCGTGCTGACCCCGAAGACCATGTAAATGTCTTCCTGGTCCGGAATCAGCCAGCTGATGCAGATCTGGTAGCGGGAGCTGTGGCCGCCCCAGCCGCCGAAGCCTTTGCCGTAGATGTTCTGCGTCAGCAGCGTCGGCTTGTTGAAACGGACGTAAGCGACCTGGCTCGGCGTCAGCTCGGGCGAATTCTCCAGCAGATATTCGCGCGCCCGCTGAACCGCCCGGTCCTGATGATACGCGGTGCTCCGGCAGCCCGCCGACATGATGAGGACGAGCGTCGCGAGAAACGGCAGAAGCCGGAGCAGATGCGTTTTTTTCATATTATGCTTAGAATTTGCCGTCGTTGACTTCGAATTTGGTGGGTTTCCCGAGCGAGCGCCCGCCCTTCATCAGCCAGGCGGCCTGCCAGTCGATCATCTTCTCGAGCGAAACCCGGGGATAACCGAAGAGGCTCATCGCCTTGGCGGAGTTGTTGAGGTAGCAGCGGTCGGCGCTCTTGCCGGTGTAGGTGATCGATTTTCCCATCAGTTTCGCGAAACGTTCGGCGATGTACTCGATGCTGATCATTTCCGGGCCGGTGACGTTGAGCGGAACCGCCGGGCTGGCGGCTTCTTCGAGCGAAAGCAGCGCGATCCGGTTGGCGTCGCCCTGCCAGATCACGTTGAAGTGGCCGACGATGTTGTTGACCGGCTGGTCGTTCCAGACCTGGGTGCCGATGTCGTGCAGCACGCCGTAGCGCATGTCGATCGCGTAGTTGAGGCGGAACATCAGCACCTTGGTGCCGTAAGCGCGCGAAGCGTGGCCGAAGACGCGTTCGCGTCCGAGGCAGCTCTGGGTGTATTCGCCGATCGGCTCGAGCACGGCGTCCTCGGTACAGCCGCAAGTGTTGGCGCTGACCAGGGGATAGACGCAGCCGGTTGAAAAGACGGTGATCCGGCTGCCCTTGAAGCGCTCGCCGACGATCGCCGGGACGACGACGTTCATCGCCCAAGTCAGGTCCTCGGTGCCGCCGGTGCCGAATTTACGGCCGGCCATGTAGATGATGTTTTTGAAATCGGGGAGCTTGGCGACCGAATCGCGGTCCATCAGGTCGCAGCTGATCGTTTTGATGCCCCAGTCTTCGAGCTGCTGGCGGGCGGCGGCGTCGCCGAAGCGGGAGACGCCGAAGACCTCTTTTTTGACGCCGGCGGCCTTGATCGCGTTGACCGCGAGTTTGCCGAGGGTCGGGCCCATTTTGCCGCCGATGCCGAGGATCGCGATGTCGCCGTCGAGGCGTTTCATGAAGTCGATCAACGACTGGTCGGGAATGGAGAGGACTTCATCGAGCATTTCTTCGTTTTCGATGGTGGCGGGATAAGTCATTTTCAGCTCCTTGTATCAAAATAATGTTTCACTTGAATCTGCACCCCGACAAGATAACCCCGGAAAGGCGCTGCGTCAAGTCTCAAAACGTTTTTTTATCGCATTTTTGTCAAAAGTGAAGAAAAGTGAATCATTTTTGGGGAGGTTGGAAAAGTTCCGTCGGACGATTTGATTTATCAGTACGCGCGTGGTATATTACGCTAAAGGGGTGTTTGAATCGCACCCGGAACGGAATTCATTTGATGAGGATTGCATTTTTCGGGGGGGCGTTCGATCCTCCGCATCTGGGGCACCTGGCGGAGGCCAGGGCGGCGCTGGATGCGGGGGCGGCCGACCGGGTCTGGTTTGCGCCTGCTTACGCTCCGCCGCACAAGCAGGGGCGGCGGCTCGCCGCCTTTGACGACCGCGCGGCGATGACCGGGGTGGCGATCGGGGGTGAACCCGGTATGGAGCTTACCCGGATCGAGGACGAGCTGCGGCTGGTTCCTTCGTATACCTTCGAAGTATTGTCGACTTTGGCGGAGCGGCATCCCGAAGATACCTGGCGGCTCCTGATCGGCGGCGATTCGCTCGGTCAGCTGCATGGGTGGCACCGGGCGGAAGAACTGGCTCGGCGCTTTGAGGTGGTGACTTATCCAAGGCGCGGAGAAACGCCCGGCCTGGAAGAGCTGCGGCGCAATTGGCCCGAAGAGCTGGCGCGGAAATTGGCGGCGGGGATACTCGACGCGCCTTTTTACGAAATATCTTCGACCGAAGTCCGGAAAAAAGTGGAAAAAAAAGAAAACCTCGCTACAGTGTTGACAGATAGCGTGGCCGATTATATCAGAAAAAACCAATTATATCAGGGGGATTGAATATGACATCTCAAAATCAGCCGACTCCGGCGGAACTCGCCGCGTTTTGCGCGAAACTGGCCGAAGACAAGCTTGCCGAAGACGTTTCGGTGATCGAAATCGGGTCCAAGAGCAGCATTGCCGACTATTTCGTTATTTGCACCGCCAACTCGGAGCCGCATCTCAATGCCCTGGCGGGATATATCGAGCGCTCGGTACGCGACGAGTTCCAGATTCGCACCTTCTCGCACACCGAGGGCGGGTCCAGCGGCTGGATGCTGCTCGACTTCATCACCGTGATCGTTCACGTGATGACGCAGGAGGTCCGCGAACGCTACAGTCTCGAGAGTTTATGGGGCGGCGCGCCCGATGCCGCCGTCGCCGAAAAAATGGAAAAAGTCACCCGCGCCCGGCAGTAAGCCGGAGGTGGGGCCCGGAGTCTTATGAATCGCTTTTTCGGATCGGAAAAAAATTGGAACGAGTTTCAGTGGGAACGCGAAATCCGGCGTGACGAACGCCGGATCAGCTGTTATTTCCGCGAGCTTGCCGATTGCCTCGATCTGCCCGGTGAGGAAGAGATGATTTACGGCAATCTTCCCGGCTGCGGCGGGCTCGTGCCGACCGGAGGGGGGACCAAGTGGCGGATGTGGGACGCGCTCGAGCCGGAGGACGAGTTCGACGAAGAAAATCCCGACGCCCGCCGCCGGGGAGGGGAGGAGCTGATCACCCAGCTCGATAAGCTGTGCTGCGAATGGAACGTCATTTTTGCCGCCGCATTGCGGGAAAACCTCCGCGAGGAGGGATTGGCGGTCTCCTGTTCCTTCGGAAAACTCCAGCGTCGGCTGGCCGACTTCACGGATATCGACGCGGCCGAAATGCGGCCGCTCAAGATCAGTCTCGGCAAGCGGGTGCTTGGCGACCTCAACGAGCTGACCGGGATGCTGCTGGCCTTCGGTGATTTTCAGCGCTCGCTGCGGCCGTCGCTGATCCTGCTCAATGAATTGCTGCAGCAAATCCGGGAACGGACGGTCGATCTCCTGTCTCAGCTCAGGAAGGGATGAGTCATGGCCGCACCAAGGTCGCCGTCGTCGCTTGCACCATTGTGGGACGTGGTATTGACGGTGCTTGCGTCGCTTTCGCTCGGCCGGGTTTTCTGCACGGTTTTTCAGCTTGACGGAACCTTTTTCAAGCTGGCCGCGGTCGACCAGCCGACCCGGAGCCAGACCTTGATCGCTTTGGCGGCGGGGGGGGCGGCGCTGTGGCTTTTTCGCCGCCGTTTTCCGGCCGGGATGGCGTCGCGCGTCGCGGCTCCTTTCGCTTTGACCTTTCCCTTGATTTTCCTCCCGACCGGGTTCTGGACGGTCGTTGCGGCGATTGCCGCGCTCGGCTGGTCGGTTTACCGCGCGGTGCGCGCCGGGATCGGAGGCGGCGCCGTCCGGCTTTGCGGACGGTACCGCAAAACGACGGTCGCGTTGCTGGCGCTGATTGCTCTGCTGCTGATCGCGCAGGGAATTTACGCTTCGCACCTGGCGTTCCGGACGCTCTATCTAGCCGGGACCGACTGGATGACCTACCTTGAAGTGCCGTACAACTTTTTTACGCGCGGCAGTTTTTACAGCGATTACCCGTTTCCATTGTTTTCGGCGGGGCACTTCATGCCGGGGTATATTGTGCTGCTGTCGCCGCTGTTCGGGTTGTTGCCGGGGTTCACGGCCGCGGCGGCGGCCGGAGCGGTACTGCTGTGGGGCGGGGGGCTGTTGTTTTACTGGCTCGGACGCAGGCTCAAAATGAGCGTTTTCGCAGCGGCGGCCGGGGCGCTGGTCTGGATGCT
>JAVBUI010000228.1:0-2619 GCA_031555495.1 Victivallaceae bacterium
CCCTCCCCCCCCTCCCCCGTCAACCGCGCGGAGGTCGGTGACGAGCCGCCGCATCGCGGGACAGACGACGGTCATGGGAGCGTTGCCGAAGTAGCTGCCTAAAAGAACGTTCCGGGTCAAATCGACTTTCCCCGTAACCGATCCGGCGGCGACTTCCTGATACCCGATCCAGATCGGACCGGAGGCGTGGGGAGAGCCGGGGGCGTAGGGGGTGAAGTAATCGAAATTTTCCTGCGCGTACATCTGGTTTGCGAATCCGAGCTGCCGCAGATTGCTCCGGCAGGAGGCGTCGAGCGAGCGAAGCCGGGCGGTCGAGAGTGAAGGCAGCAGCATGCTGGCGAGAATGCCGATGATCGCAATTGAGACCAGGAGCTCGATCAGAGTGAATTTCGGCGAAACTCCGCGTCCGGTTTTGAGCATCAGGATATGAGCCGACACCGCGGCCGCGACTGCGAGGAGCAGCAGCCAGTACCAGAGTTCATGGATCAAAAAAGCACTCAGTCCGAGCGAAATATAGAGGAAGCCGAGGCTCTGTACTTTGACCCGGAGCGGAACGCCGCAGCCGTTGCGGTAGTTTTCGAGGTAGTAATTCAAATAACGGTTGCGCCGCAGCCACGCGGACATTTTTTCGGAGCTTTTGCCGAAAAAGAACGCGGCCAGCAGCAAAAATGGGGTGGTAGGAAGCAACGGCACGAAGATACCGACAACGCCAAGCGCCGTCGCCGCGATGCCGCAGGCCAGATACAACTGTTTCTTCATAGCACCCCTTCCATTCAACTGCATCTCTAAAGATACAATAGCCTCTTTGGGGCAGAATTCAAATAAAAATTTGTTTTTATATTTCAGGCTTAAATAAAATCGATTGTTCTTTCAATTCTCCCCTGGCGCGTTCCACCCGCTTTTTGAAATCGTCCCAGCGGTTTTCCTCGAGAATCCGGTGAGGGCAAAATTTTCCGCTCCAATCCTGATGCATCCGCAACCGGGACGTTTCGAGCCCGTAATGATCGAGCAGCAGAGCGGCGAGCACCACCGCATTGTTTTCGCTCCGGCGGTAGAGTTCGCCGCGGTCGTCGCGGCAGTGGCTGCGGCAGATTTCGATCCCGATCGAGCTCATGTTTCCCGCGCCGCGCCCGTCGCCCGCGTGCCAGCCGTGGCGGCCCAGGGGCAGGATCTGGACCGCGGCGTCTTCATCGACCGCGTAGTGGAAGGACGTGCTCCCTTTGCGGAAATTGACCCGGTCGCGCTCCTGAAGCGCCGAAAACGGTTCGGCGGTGTTGTGGATGGTGATGAATTTGACCTCTTTCATCGGTCCGGTTTTGCGCTCGTAATTTCCCGGCGTATCATCGATCAGGGCGATCCGGTGTTTGAGGGCGGGCGCCGCCGTGAAATCGACTCGCTGCTGGATGTCGCCGTCCTCCCGGTAGCCGTAGATGCCGTCGACCCTGATCCCCGCGTCCCGGAAGGCCGCCGCCAGTTCTTTATAATCATCCGCCGAAAATTCGGAAGCCTTGAGCCAGCTCGAAAGCATCACCGCCCCGGTTCCGCGGTGCTTAAGCGCCGATAAAAGTCCGGGCAGCGACTCGAAATATTGATCCTCAAAGGTCAGGAACCCGATCGCGCGGCCGCCGTCCTTCTGCCGCGCCGTGACCGTAATGCCGAGCGGTTCTTCGTTTTCAGGACAACTCCGGCAGCCCCCCGCTATCAACAGCGGGACGCAGAGCAATAACAGGATTGGTTTAACATTTCGGCAGGAAAACATAAAACGCGGTCCCTTCTCCGACCTTGCTCGTCACCTGGACCCAGCCGTGATGGCTGTTGACCGTCCCGTAAACCATCGGGAGACCCATTCCCGTGCCCTGTCCGACCGGCTTGGTGGTGAAGAACGGTTCGAAAATCTTGGCCATCGTCTCGGCGTCCATCCCGTGTCCGGAGTCGGCGACCTTGATGAAACAGTACTGTTCCGGCGTAAAATCTTTTCTCAACTCCTCCGGCGGATTCAAGGCGATGCCGGACTGCGTCGCGCCGTCGATGACGAGCGTCAAAGTCCGGTCGTCGCAATTCGCCATCGCGTCGATCGCATTGAGCATCAAATTGAGCAGAACCTGCTGAAGCTGGATCATATCCCCGCGCACCGGAAAGGGATGCGGCGGAGCCTGATAAAACACCGCCAGCCCCTCCCTTCCCTGCGGATTGAGCAAGCCGAGGCTTTTGTCCATCAGGACGCGCAAGTCGAGGGTGGCAATCTGGTATTTTCCTTTCCGCGCGAAGCCCAGGAGCTGTCCGGTCAGCTTACCGGACTGTTCGGCGATTTCGGCGATTTTCTCAAGGTGTTTGGTGACCTCGGGATTATCGGGGCGGTGCATGTACTGAATGACGTCGATGTGCCCCAATATGGCGTGAATATGATTGTTGAAGTCGTGGGCAATGCCCCCGGCAAGCTGGCCGAGCGATTCGATCCGCTGCGAGTGGGCCAATTGTTCGCTCAACTTGGATTTTTCCTCGGCCAGCTTGCCTTCCTCGGTCACGTCGCGCCCGATCATGACCAGAACCGGACGCGACTGGATGCGCTGAAGCGAAAGCGAGCATGCCAGGAGAAGCCGCTCGCCCGTCTTGGTCTCC
>JAVBUI010000098.1:0-3849 GCA_031555495.1 Victivallaceae bacterium
ATGAGAAATATCGTGAAGTTCTTTCCGCTCAGTTTCTGATAAGGTGACTTTGTAAGAAATTACCGGCATATTGATCCTCCATTGTTGTTTGGATACAATATAGCATACTTTGATACAAAATCAATGTTGACGCGACACTAGTGTCCAGTCAAGCTTGTAAAGATAGCAGGACGGAGGCGACTTGCGCCAGGTCGGCCGACCGGGCCGTTATTCCGAGGACGGTTGGCAAAAATAAACCGCGCAATCCCGTTTGGAATTGCGCGGTTCTTATTTGCTTTGACGGGTTACTCGTCGAGCAAACCCGCTTCGAGGCCGAGCGGCAGGGCCGCAGGGCGTTCGCAGGTGGTCTTGAGCACGACTTTGGCGCCCGCTTTGCTCGATTTGTCAAACGACAGCATGATGTCGAGCACATGGTTGGCCTGTTCGCCGTTGGCGCGGTGTTTGCGGCCGCTGCGGAGCGCGTAGGCCATGTCGGCCGCGCCGATGCTGCGGCTGTTGTCGGTGTTGCCGAAGGCCAGCGGGACGTCCTGCCAGCACTCGTAGCCGGGACGGAACAACCGGACCGGGCCGCCGAAGGTGTTCGGGTCCGGCACCTGGAGCGAACCTTCGGTTCCGTAGAGCTCGATCGGGGCATGGCCGTGCTTGTAGCAGTCGAAGCTGGCGATGACGGTGATCACCGCACCGCAATGGAATTCGATCACGCCGGTCAGGTGCGTGGTGACGTTGACCGGGTATTTGTCGAAGGGCTTGTACTGCTTCTGGTAGGTTTCGCCCACTTCCGCGCCGAAGGTGCGGTAGTCGAACCCCTTGGTCGTCACCGCGGTCACGCTCTTGGCGGGGCCGAGGATGTTGACCAGCGCGGTCATGTAGTAGGGCCCGAGGTCGAGCATGGGACCCGCGCCGTAGTCGTAGAAGAACGGAGCCTGGCCCCACTTTTCCGGGCCGCGGCCCATCACGATGGCGGTGCCGGAGAGGACTTTGCCGATCCAGCCGTCGTCGACCATCTTGCGGGCGGTCTGCTGGCCGCCGCCGAGGAAGGTGTCCGGCGCGCACCCGACGCGCAGTTTCTTCTTCTTGGCCAGCGCCATCACCTTGGCGGCGTCGGCGGAGTCCACGCCGAAGGGCTTTTCGGAATAGGCGTGCTTGCCGGCGTTGAGGGTGTCGAGCGCGATCTGGGAGTGAACCTGCGGCGGGGTCAAGTTGATAACGATTTCAATGTCCTTCTGAGCCAACAGCTTCGCATTGGTCATGGAGGGGACGCCGTAAAGTTCCGTCTTGGCCTTGGCGCGCGCCGGAATGATGTCCGAGCAGGCGACGACTTCGATGATGTTGAATTTGGTAGCGGCCTTGAAATAGGTGTCGCTGATCATTCCGCATCCGATGATACCGACTTTGGTCTTCTTCATCTGTTATTTTCCTGGTAAAATTATTTGTTGCCGGCTGCGAGGCCGTTTCCGGTCATATACTTGTAGCTCTGCTCGATCGCGGTGAACATGTCGATGTTGCAGTAGTCGAGCTCGACCACGATCGCCTCGACCTGGGCCGGAGCGGCGGCGACGAGTTCCTTGATCGGCAGCGTGCCGGTGCCGAGCGGCATCAACTCGACCTTGCGCTCGAGGATGCCGTTGACCATCGCCTTGCCGCCGACGTTCTGCGCGCAGACGCCGTCCTTCATGTGAAGGAGGATGGTATCGGCGGCGAAGAGCTTCAGCATTTCAACCGGATCCTCGACGCCGAGGTTGGTCGACCAGAAGCAGTCCATTTCATACTTGACGCCGGGGCAGAGTTCACGGTAGATCTGGTACTTGAGTTTGCCGTCGATGCGCTGGAATTCGAAGTCGTGGTTGTGCTGGAAGAGCGTGAAGCCGTTCTTCTTCAGCACTTCGTAAATCGCGTTGGTGTTGTCGGCGGTTTTCTTGATCGCGTCAATATCCTTGAAGTCGTCCGGGCCGTAGCCGCAGACGATTTTGTTGAGCCCGAGGGTGTCGGCTACTTCCATCGCTTCGCCGAGCGACTTGGCGGAACGGGCCCACGGACTGTGGGACGAATAGATTTTCAAGCCGAGATCGTCGACGATCTTCTTGAATTCGGTGGGGCGAAGGTTCCAGAAACCGGCGGGCTCGACCGCCTTGTAACCGATTTCGGCGACTCGTTTGATTACCTTGACGAAATCCTTTTCCGCTTCGTTGCGGAGCGAGTAGAGCTGTACGGCGATCGGCTTCATGATGAAAACTCCTTCGGTTGATTTGACTTTCTTTTGAGAGAAAGTATTGTATAGGAAGTATATTATATCAGAAAGTATCCATTTCGCAATTGACGAAAAGTATCATTTTTTGACAGAAAATAAAAAACATGTACAATCACGTCAGGAAACTTGCTTCAATCTCCACCTACGCCGCGCCGTCCGACCGCAAGGTCACGCCGATCGAGATTCCGCCCAATACCGAGCTGGTCGAGCTCCTGACCGGGGGAAAGATCTTCTTTGAAGCCGACGGCGTGGAACAGACCTTTCAGACCGGCGCGATTTTCTGGCATCGGTCCGGGGAATACACCATCTGCCGGACGCCGCCGGAGGATCCGTACCGCTGCACGGTTTTCCGCTTTGAAGTGGAAACGCCTCAGCGCCCCTGCCCCCGGGTCAGTTTGTGGGAATCGCCGGACGCCGCCCTCGCCTTTTCGGAGGAGTCGCTGCGGCTTTTTCATGCCGGATCGTCCGAGCGGAGCGCTTTGACCGCTTATATCTACAGCGCCCTCGCGCTTCAGGGGATGTCCCGCCGCTCCGATCCTTACGAGCCGCCGCGCCAGATGCGCGCCATCCTCGACTTCATCGACCGGAATTTCGCTTCGCCCCTCACCAACGAAGTGATCGCCGACCACGCCCGAATCAGCCGCCCCTACCTCTTCACGCTCTTCCGGAAGCACTTCGGCGAAACGCCGCACCACTACATCCTCAAGCGCCGCAACAACCAAGCGAAATTGCTGCTCTCGGGCGGCGACCTCCCGATCAAGGAGATCGCGGCCGCCTGCGGCTTTGAGTCGATCGAGGTCTTTTATCGCCAGTTCCGCCGTCAGAACGGACTCACGCCAGGCGAATACCGGGCAAAGTATTCTCCTTACAAGAGCTGACCCGGCAACCCGGGATGGGTGAACAAAAAGAGGTCTTTTTGCAGCAGCTTCGTCACCAATGCCGCCATGGGAGCGGCTTGCAGCAGATGGCCGTCGGCGTCGCCGAATTTTCCGCGCTTGAGGAAACCCGCCGCGTCGAAAACAGGCTCCAGTTTCGCGTAAAAGCGCGAGTGATTGTTGTTGTGCCGACGTGACGGCACCTCGACGGTTTTGCCCTCGCGGTTGACGCTGTAGAGCATTTCGGGGATTTCGGTCAGGCCGAGCAAGGGGTTGAATTGCTCCTCGACGCCGTGGAGGAAGGTGTTGCAGCCGATCCCGGTGCCGATGAAGAGGATTTTTGCTTTACGGTCGATCAGCTTTCCCCAGGGGGAGTTGCGGTGGCAGGGCGAATCGAATTTCTCGTGTCCGGCGACGAAGTCCGCCGCGTCGCGTCCGGCGGCGGCGACCGAATGGGTCGGATGGAGCGAACGGACCGCTTCGGGGCGTTTGCGGAATAGTTCGGTCAGCATTCCGACGATGCTCGGAGTGCGCTCGACCGAGTAAACCGGCTTTTCGGCATTGAGGTTGTAGCTCAAAGTCGGCAGCACCAGGAGGCCTCCGGCGGGGACGAAATACTCGATCAAGGCGTCGAGCACCATTCCGCCGCCCCTCTCGCCCGCGCCGATGCTCTTGAGTGACGAGTGAACTAAAAGAGTGTCGGACGGTTTGACGCCGAGGGCTTTA
>JAVBUI010000028.1:0-5646 GCA_031555495.1 Victivallaceae bacterium
ACCTATGGTTATATCTCGCCCCGGCACGGGATGAAGATTGTCACCACCTGGGTCGACGGCCATGTCACGGTGCCGGGGATCACGAGCCTCGACAACGTGGGGATTTACAAGGTCAAGCCCTTCGACAACGGCAGCTATTCCACTGTCATACCGCCCGCCGCCAATTCGAATCATCCGGAAAACTACTGGGACATTTTTTGAAAAACGCGCAACGCGCATTATTGTAATCGGAAAAGGAACGATTTGTATATGAAGTTTGCATTCTCCCTGGCCGCAATCACCCTGGCCGCCGGTCTGGTCTCCGCGGCTGACACGAAACAGTTGACCGTCTCGGAACTCGCCGTCGTCAAAGGCGACGACGGCAAAACTTACCGCATCGAAGACCTCGGCAATCCGATGACCGGGAAGAGCTCGGACGTCGAGTTCGTCTCCACCGGCCCCAAGGGGGAAAAAATCGCCTGGACGGTGCTCACCACCCCGTCCCGTCACGGCGTGCTGGGGATCAACGCCGAAACCGGCGAAACCCACTGGATCGACACCACCGCCGACTTCGGACCGCATGCCCACCGTTCCGAGCTTGCGCCGCACGGCAACGATACGATCTACGTTTTTTCCGGCGACCGCTTCCGGATTTACAAGTATACGATTTCGACCAGAACGCTCAAGCGGCTCCATGTTTTCCCGCCCGGACTCGGCCGGTTCTGGATGGCCTCCCGCGCGGTCGGGCCGGACGGCAAAATTTACGTGGGAACCTATCCCCGGAACATCGCCATCGGCGTCGACCCGGCCACCGACAAGGCCTTCAGCCTTGAACCGTTGACCACCGAGAAAAACCAGCAGTATTTGACCGCCCCGGCGGTCGACGACGACAACGTCATGTACGCGCCGGTCGGACGCCGCGTGCCGCAGCTCTTCTCCGTCAAGCTCCCCGACGGCGCGAGAAAGCAATTGCTGACCGAGGAACTGACCAAACAGTTGCTCAAGGAAAACGTCTATATTCCCACGGTTTACTTCTATCGGGGCAAAGTCTACACCACCATCGCCGGTCAGCGTTATTTATGTACGCCCGACGCGCTTCAGGCCGTCGACAACGCTTCCATTCCATGGCCCGATTACGTGGAGCGCGTCCGCGCCAACGGCCGTTTCCCCGACCGGAGAATCAGCGACAGCGAGAGCGCAGCGCGCTTCGACGACCGGGGGCTCGTCATTGCGGGCAAAAAAGGCACCCGGATCGTCACGGTGAAATTCGACGCGGTCGAGCATGAAATCTACCGCTTCGGGACGGTGCGCGGCAATATTCTCTATGGCAGCGGCATTTTTCCGGCCAAAACCTTTGCCATCGATCTCGGGACGCTGATCGCGACCGACTACGGACGCTGCAGTTCCGGCGGGGTGCAGAGCTATGATTTTCTCGACACGCCCAAGGGGTTGCTGGTCAGCAGTTACACCGGGGCGACGCTCGACTTCTTCGAACCCGGCAAGCCCAAAGGCAAAGGCAACCCGAGGCAGCTTGCGGAGCTTGAAAAGACCGACCAGCAGGAACGCATGCCGCGTCTGACCAAACTCAACGACCGCTTCGTCTACTCCGGCAGCACGCCGATCAAGGGGTATTTGGGCGGAGCGGTGGTCAAGATCGACCTGGAGCGTGAGGAGGTCAAGGTCTTCCGGAACATCCTGCCGGACCAGAGCATCAGCGACCTCCTCCTCTGTCCCGACGGCAAGACGCTCTTCGGCAACGGCAGCATCCTCGGCGGCACCGGCGCCAAGCCGAAGCTGAAGGCGGCGGATATTTTCCTTTACGACACCGACACCGACAAGATCGTCTGGACCGGCAAGGTCTTCGAGGAGGCGATTTCCTACATGGAATCCGGCCTGACCGCCGACGGCAAAATCATCTCCTTCGGGCGCGGCAGCTCCAATCCGGAGGACAAATTCTATTATTACTTCATCTTCGACCCCGTTACCCGGGAGGTTTTGCGCAAAGGCAGCATCCCCGCGACCTTCAAGCGGTATTTGGTGAGCCATCCCGTGCCGATGGGCCCGGAGAAATTGAATTATTTCTCGGCCGATGGCGTGCTTTATGCCTACGATCCGGCAAAAAAGGCAGTAAGAAAAGTGCTTTCCCATCCTTCGTTCGACCTGACCCAGGATCTCTTCGTCACGCCCGACGGGTATTTATGGTACCTTGACAAAAACGTCCGGCTGACCCGTATCAAAATGTTTTGAACCTCAATTCGCCTCAAAGAGAAGGAAATGTTTTTCATGTACAAGACGATTGCCGTTTTGACCGTGCTGATTTTGAGTGCCTTTGCCGCCTTCGCCGCCATGGAGCCGGTGCGCGACGACCAGCGCTATTTGTATACTGTCAAAGACGGCGAAATCAAGGCCGCAAACAAGACGCCGAGCCTTTACTGCGGACTCGATTTCCGGCTGCGGCAGGAGTATCTGCCGGGACTGGTACTGTCGTTCGAATACCGGAACCCGGATGATGCGCTGGAGCAAATCTCCTACCTCTCGGTCGTTTTCAAGGACGACAAAGGGCGCGCCACTTTTCAGCAGATCGCGCCCTCAGCCGAGTGGAAGCGCGTCAATATTCCGCTCGACCGGCTGGCTTACACCGACAAAGTCAGGGTGGAGCCGGGGACGCCGCTTGCTCTGCTGCGGATCAGCAGCCGCCTCCGCGATCAGCCAGCGGTGCTGACGCTCGAGGTGCGGAATCTGCGGTTGAGCGATGAACCCGATTATGAGTCCGGCGCGGCGGTGCGGATTTCCTATTCGGCGCTGCCGCTTTTCGACTGGCCGGAGGCGAAGGGAGCGACCGGCTACCGGGTCGAATATTCGACCGCCGCCGACTTTGCGGAGGGGTGCACGGTCCGGGCCGAAACCGCGATGCCGTTTTATGTGCCGGAAAAGCCGTTGACGCCGGGCGCGCTCATCTATTACCGCGCCTGGGCGCTGCCTTCCGGCAAACGGATGATCAACGACCGGCTGCGGATCAGCGATCCCGCGCATATCTGGAAAATGCCCGCCATCGACTTCACCGCCGTCGCGGCGAGGCCTCATCCCCGGCTGCTGAAAATGGCTCAATTCCGTTACCCGGAACCGGCGCACCTGGTCAGCCAGGCCGAAAAACTGCTCGGCTTCACCCTGCCGCCGAATCCGCAATTCTACCGCGAAGGCGCCGACCCGGCGGTTCGCGCCCGGATCGAATGGATCGCCAAGGTAGGCTCCGGCGTCGTCAACGACACCGGGCGCAAAATGATCACCATCGGCCAGGCCGCGATGCTCTCAGGCCGCGCCGACCTCCGCGCCAAAGCGAAGGAACTGGCGCTCGCTCTGTCGCGCGATTGGGACACCAACGGCCCGAGCCGGGCGGACGCGCTCGATTTGCATTCGTCCAATGTGTTGCAGGGACTGGGCTTTTGCTACGATGCCTCCTACGATCTTTTTACCCCCGACGAACGCAAGATCGTCGTTGACTGCATCCGGGTGCGCGGACGGCAATTCTGGGATATGAGCTTCCCGTTCCGCAGCAATGAATCGCAGAATCACCGCTGGGAGCGCGCCCAGGCGGCCGCCTTCGCCGCGGTGGTGCTGGCCGGGGAGCCGGAGTCGGAGAAAGTGTTCCGGTTCATCGCCGCGCTTTACTCCTACCGTTTTTTGCCGTCGATGGGCTTCGACGGCGAGAGCAACGAGGGACTGGCCTACTGGAGCTTCGGCGTCGGGCTGATGGTCCGCTTCCTCGAGCTGTCGCAATACGCGGTCGGCGCGGATCTCTTTGCTCATCCATGGGTGCGCCGGACGGCCCGGTTCGCCTTGTACAATATGCCCGCCGACGGCGAGGCGATCGCCTTCGGCGACACCGGCCGCCCGAACCACGGCGCGCTCAAGGGACCGATGAATCGATACATGGTCGCCGACCTCGCGGCCGCTTCCGGCGACGGCGAAGTTCTGTTTTACGCCGGAATCCCGGAGCAGAACAACGTGAAGGCGGTACTGCCGATCGGCATTCCGCAGTCGAAACTGTTTCCCCATATCGGCTGGAGCGTATTCAACACCTTCTTGCCCGACGGCCGCGAAAATGTGGCGTTAGGTTTCCATTCCGGCAAATTTTTCGCCGGACACCAGCACGCCGATCAAAACAGCTTCATCATCAATGGCTACGGCGACCGGCTTGCGGTCGACGGAGGTTACTACGACTGGTGGGGAAGCAAGCACTTCAAAGCCTATTCCAGCCGGACGCTCGCGCACAACACCGTGCTGGTCAACGGCAAGGAACAGCCCTTTGCGAAGCCCGGCGCGGACGGGCGCACGACGGGATTCTTCGACTCGCCAGGGTTCGGTTACGTCGCGGGCGACGCGTCAAGCCCGAAGCTCTATGAAGGCGAGCTGACCCGCTTCGACCGCCAGTTGGTCTTCATCAAGCCGAACTATATTTTCTGCTACGATCAACTTGCCGCGCCGAAGCCGTCGACCTTCCGCTGGCTTTTCCACAGCCACAGCGAAAAGTCGATTGCGTTCGACCCCGCCACCCGCGTTTTCTCATTTGACCGGCCGCTTGCCGGGTTGACCGGCGCGCTGCTGCTGCCGGAGCAAGCCGCCGTCGAAGTCGGCCGCGCCTACACGGAATTGCCGACGCAGGGCTATTCGGTCGAGCCCGATCCCAATCTGCAAGCCGAGTGGACGCTTGCCGCCCGGAACTCCGTCCCTGCCGGAGAAGTCGAATTCCTCGCCGCCATGCAGGTGCGCCGTCCCGGCGCCGCGCCGGTGTCATGGGAAAAGCGCGTTTCCGGCACCGCGTACGGCGTGCGCGGACCCGATTGTCTCGTCATCTTCAATCGCGGCACCGGCCGCGCGGTATTGGACAATTGCGAAACCGACGCCCGCGCCGCCGCGCTGCGTTTCGCTTCGGACGGCTCGGTCGCCGACGCGATGTTCACGGGCGGCAGCTATCTTGTTTTCGGCAAGGAGCGCTGGACGGCGGGGGAGGGCGGCAATTTCGTCAAAGTACCCGATCGCAGCATCAAACGCGAAGCGACCGACCGGATGCTCACCTTCAACGGCGCGCCGGTGAAGGCGGAGCTTTGCACAGTCGAATTGCCCGACGGGAGCCGGATCGAAACGCTCTGGGGGACGCTCGGACTTCCGCGCAGCGGCGCGCTGAAACTGCAATGCAAACGGGAGCGGTTTCCGCTGAATCTGACCTTGAGCAATGACACGCTCCGGCAAGCGGCGGTGATCGCGCCGGGAGCCGACAGCAGTTCCGCCCTCTATTTATCGGGCGGACGGATGCTGTTCAGCTTCACCTCCGCCGAACCGTTGTCGCCGATGATGTTGACGCTCAACTCCGACCGTTACTTGCCCTGTGCCATGCAGGGCGCCGGCTTCCAGCCGTCGCCGGGCGCTATTATGGCCGAGGCGGAACAGCCCGTCCGCACCAACCGTTCGTTCAGCGTCAAAGCTTTCGACCCCGCCTCCGACGGGCGGGTTCTCCAGGGCTGGAACACCGACGGCCTCGAAGCGGAATGGGAATTTACCATCCGCGACCACGCCAAATACCGGCTCTTTATCCGCGCCGCCGCCGAAATCGAACCGATCCTGTACGAAGCGAGGCTCGACGGCAAATCCTTTGCCGACGGCGTCGCC
>JAVBUI010000270.1:0-6931 GCA_031555495.1 Victivallaceae bacterium
ATACCGCGCTCCTCGCCGGCGTTGTCGCGGGCTCCGTCTGCGGCAGCATCCTGATGCTCCTCATCAGCGTCATGGGCAACACCCAGCTCAACAGCATCGTCTGGTGGCTCCTCGGCAACCTTCAGTCGCGCGACGGCGCCATGCTCTGGCCCGCGGCGGCGATCATTTTCGCCGGATTCGCCCTCCTCTTTCTGTTTTCGCGCGAAACCAACGCGCTTTCGCTCGGAGGCGAAATGGCCCACCATTTCGGCGTTTCCCCCCGCCGCACCGCGCAATTACTGCTGATCACCGCTTCGCTCTTGACCGCGACGGCGGTTTCGCTCGCCGGGATCATCGGCTTCGTCGGGTTGGTCGTACCGCACGTGATGCGGCGTCTGGTCGGGGCGGACCACCGGAAACTTTTTCCCGCCTCGCTTCTCGGCGGCGCGTGGTTCCTGATGCTCTGCGACTTGGCCGCTCGAATGGCCTATTCGGCGCAGGAGCTCCCCGTCGGTGTAGTGACCGCCCTGACCGGCGGCCCGTTCTTCCTCTATTTGCTGTTCCGGGGAAGGAGGTCGGGGCAATGAGTTTACTCGTTTTTGAAAATCTGTCGTTCGGCTATCCGGGCGAGGAGTTGCTGCTGCGCGATTTCAATCTGTCGTTCGCCCCCGGCGAGTTCGTCGGCGTGATCGGGCCCAACGGCTCCGGCAAAAGCACCTTGCTTCACCTCGGCTGCGGTTATCTCAAGCCGCGCTCCGGGCGCGTTCTGCTCGACGGCAAAGACGTGCGCTCCTATTCCGGACGGACCCGCGCGGCACGCCTGGCGGTGCTGCCGCAGCTGATCCGCTCGAATCTTCCTTTCACGGTCGAAGAGATCGTCCGGATGGGGCGCATCGCCCACCGGGGAATCTTCGATTTCTGGCGGGGAGAGGACACCGGAGCGGTCGAAGGCGCGCTCGAAGCGGTCGGACTCGGCGGCAAACGCAAGCGGCATTTTGAGGCACTTTCGGGCGGCGAAAAACAGCGCGCGATGCTGGCCGCCGCACTGGCCCAGGAGCCGGAAATCCTGCTGCTCGACGAACCGACTTCCGCGCTCGACCTCGGGCACAAACTTCACTTGATGAATCAGTTGAAGGAGCTGGCCCGCGATCGGGGCATCACCGTGGCGGCGATTTCTCACGATCTGGAATTGCTGGGGCGTTACGCCGGGCGGCTGGTATTGCTGAAGGACGGGCGGATTCTAAAGGACGGCGCGCCCGCCGAAGTGATGACCTCGCAATGGATCGAGGCCGCCTACGGCTGCCGGGTCGAGGTGATGCGGGGCAAGAGCGGCGAACCGGTGTTGTCGTTTTAAGTTAAAACAGTTCTCCGCTCTGGCGGGGAGGGGTGTCCGGCTGGAATTCGGTCCATTGGCCGGATTTGCCGTCGTCGGCTTTGAGAATCTGGATTTTGCGCTCCATTGCGTCGAGCCGGGCACGGCAGGCGCCCAGCAGCCGGGAGCCGCGTTCGTAGTCGGCGATCAGGTTTTCGAGCGGAAGCTTTCCGCTTTCCATTTTGGATACGAGTTCTTCGAGGCGGCTGAGGGCGGCTTCGAAGCTGAGCTCCTGAAGTTCCTGGGGCGTTTCCATAAAATATAGTTCCTTATTTATAAGGTTAATGTAGCGCCCGAGGGCGGAATTTGCAAGGGGGAGTGAGAAAATGAGCAAAAAAGTATTCTTCATGGTCAGCCTCGGCTGCGCCAAGAATCTGGTCGATACCGAAGTCATGGCGGGCGCGCTGGCGACCGCGGGGTATGTCCCCGCTTTCGACGAACGCGACGCGATGGTTTATTTGATCAACACCTGCGCCTTTCTCCCTTCGGCCCGCGAAGAGTCCGAAGCGGTGATCCGTGAAGCGGTCCGCTGGAAACGGAAAAAAGCGGGCCGCCGGATCGTGGTCGCCGGCTGTATCAACGAAAAATTCCGCGAAGGCGGTCTCCGCGACAAATTTCCGGAGGTCGATGTTTTCCTCCGGGTTGACGCGATTCCAGAACTCCCCGCCATTCTCGACGGCGCGGAAAACCCCGGCTGTGGCGGCGAGCCGACCTATCTGGCCGACCACCGTTCGCCGCGCCTCCTCCTTACCATGCCGCACGTCGGCTACCTCAAAATTTCCGACGGCTGCGACAACCGTTGTTCGTATTGTTCGATCCCGGGCATCCGCGGCAGCCTCCGGACGCGCCCCTCGGAGTCGGTTCTGACCGAGGCGAAGCAGCTGATCGAGGGCGGCGTCCGAGAACTCGTGGTAATCGCCCAGGATATCACCGTCTACGGCGCCGACCGGCCCGGTTCAGGGGATTCGATCGGGTCACTCGTCCGCCGGCTCGACGCGCTCGAGGGGGATTTCCGGATCCGCTTGCTCTATACCCACCCGGCCCACTACACCGGCGACTTCATCGACGCGATGGCGGAGTGCGGCAAGGTGATCCCCTACCTCGACATCCCGCTCCAGCACATCAGCGACCGGATTTTGAAGGCGATGGGGCGCCGGACCGACCGCGCTTCGATCGAAACTTTGCTTGCCGAAATGCGCAAACGCATTCCCGATCTGGTCGTCCGCACCACCTTCATCACCGGTTTTCCGGGGGAAACCGAGGCGGAGTTCGCTGAACTTGCGGCCTTTCTCGGGGAACAGCGCTTCGAGCGCTGCGGTGTTTTCGCCTTTTCGCCCGAGCCCGGCACCCCTGCCGCCGCGCTGCCGGACCAGGTGCCTCACCGGATCGCCGAAGAACGCGCCGCGGCCCTGATGAAAATTCAGAAAAAAATCATGCGCGAACGCAACGAAGAGTGGATCGGGCGCACCGACCGCGTGCTGATCGACAGCGTCGAAGGAATGCGCGCATGGGGACGCGGGACCCTCGACGCGCCGGATATCGACAACCGCGTGTGCATTTCCGGCGGCGGGCGTTTGCAAGTGGGGCAATACTATGATATAGTGTATAAGAGCGCGACGAGTTTCGAGCTGCGCGGAGAAGTTGCGAAGGGAAAGCGATGAACATTCCGAATATGTTGACGGTTGCGCGCGTGGTGATGGTGATGATTTTCGTCATCCTCGCCGCCAATGCCGGTAAAGTCTTTTTCACCGACAGCGGGATGCCGCAGTCGGTCTATTATATCCGGTTGACCGCTTATATCATCGCGATTCTGGCCGCTGCGACCGACCTCCTCGACGGCTACCTCGCGCGGCGCTGGAACCAGGTCACCGACTTCGGTGCCTTGATGGACCCCCTGGCCGACAAGGTCTTTATCACCGCAACCATGCTGATGGCGGTCGAATACCGGCTGATGCCCGCCTGGATCGTGGTGCTGGTCATCAGCCGCGAATTCATGGTCACCGGGTTGCGGACGATGGCGGCCAAACGCGACATCGTGATTTCCGCCGACCGCTGGGGGAAGATCAAAACCGCGCTGCAGATGGCGATGCTGGCGATCGCCGGCGGCTCCTGGGTCGGCTGGTTTGACCTCCGTCACACCAAATGGGGCGTGGTCGAGCTCTGGACGCTCTGGATCATCTTCCTCTGCGGCATCGTTGCGGTGACGGTGTTTTCGGGATTGGCTTACTTTGTCCGCTACCGGCACGTATTCATGGCTCCGGCGGCGAAGAAGAGTGAGTGAGACCCGCAAATACGCTTCCATGGCGGCGGCGATCGTGCTGCCCGCCGGACTTTTTTTCAGCGTCGCGGCGGACCTGCCGCATATTTTTCTCCTGATCGTGCTGCTGGCGGCGGGGGTTTTTTTTCGAAAAAAACCGCTCCCGCTCAGCGACCGGAGCGTGATTTACCTGACGCTTTCGTGTCTGGTGCTGACCGTGCTCTTCGACCAGATGTTTCCGCTCAGGAACGACCGCTTCAGCTTCCTCGCCCAGCTGATCCACCCCGAGTGGATCGTTCCCGTGCTCTGCTACGGCGCGGTGCTGTCGGCGCTGTTCGCCAAACGCGAACTGACGCTCGGGCTGGCGGCCTCGGCGGCGCTGGCGGCGCTGAGCTTCGGGGGGGACATCCAGAACCGTTCGGCCAGGCTTCAGCGGCTGCCGGAGGCGGCCTGGTTGCTGGGACAGCTCCGTTTCTGGTATCCGGTGCTGCTGATCCTGACGCTCTGGTGCGTGCTTTATTTTCTGATCGCGCCCCGCCGCCGCCGGATCCGCTGGGAACTGGGGCTGCTGCTGCTGATCCCGCTCGCGGTGCTCGGCATGTACGCGGCTTACTCCAAATACGAAACCCAGGTCAGGTCCTTCGAAAACTACCTCTTCCGGGTCGGTATGCGCCGGGCGCACCATTTCGGCTCCTCCGGCCGGATTTTCGGCTCCGATAAGGTCAATTTGTACGCGACGCTGGATCCCCGCCTGAGAGGGAACGAAGCGCAGGTCGTGATCGAGGCAGCCGGAGCCAAAGCGCCGCCCGGGTATCTGCGCGGGCGCATTTACAGCCTCTACGGCAGGGGCTCCTGGGGAAACCGGAGTCCGGAAGCCGTCCGCGAACTCGCCCGCGGCGAAGCGGGAGCCATCTCCGGGACTCATATCTTTTCGCTTACCGAGCCGGTTCCCCCGGCGGAGCGGCGGGGGGAGTATTTCGAGCTTTTCGTCGCGCGCAATTTCCAGACCTCGTTGCTGTTCCATCCGGCCGGGGCGGACTGCTTCGAAGCGGTCGCCGACCGTGTCCAGCTCGAGGGACCGGGAACGCTCCGGTTCCGCGAATGGGAGCGGAGCGGAGGGCTCCGGATTTACCTCGGAACCGGCACCCGGCATGACGCCGAAACCGGCAAGGACCCGGATTTTCTTCAATTGCCGGGGCGGTTGTCGACGCAACTGCGGCCGATCCTCGAAAGCGCCGGAGCCGACGCCTCGCAGCCATTCTCCGAAAAGACCGGAGCCTTGCTGCGGTTTTTCTCCGCCAATTTCCGTTATTCGCTCGAAGGCTTCGAGGCGCCGGAGGCCGATCCGGTGATCGACTTCCTGACCCGCCGCCGGGCCGGGCACTGTGAATTTTTCGCCTCCGCCCTGGCGCTCCTGCTGCGCGAAGCCGGAGTTCCGACCCGCTATGTCACCGGCTTCCTCTGTGAAGAGCCGGGGGTGCTGCGGGGAAGCTACGTCGCGAGGCTGGGCAACGCCCACGCCTGGGTCGAAGCCTTTGACGCCGAACGGGGCGAATGGGTGACGCTCGAGCCCACCCCGCCCTCGGACCCCATCGCCGGGCGGCCGGGCGAATCGCTGCGGCGTTACACCGACGCGGGAGCCCTGCTGCTGGCCCAGCTCTTCGCCCATCTGAAACGCGGCACGGTGGCCGAATGGATCTGGAGCGCCGGATCCTGGTTGGCGGAATTGCCGTGGTGGTGCTATATTGTATTGGGAACAGGGGGCGCGGCCACCGTCGTGTTCCTTTGGCGGCGCCGCCGCCGGAGGGGGCGGGAGTCGTCGTCCCGGACGCGGCTGATCCGCGCCTATCGCAACAAGTTGAAATTACTCCGCCGCGCGGGACTTCTCGAGCGAGACGCCGAGCCGACGGCGGCGGAGTTGTCGAAGCTGTTGAAAGACCGATCGTTCGAAGGCCGGGAACGGCTGTTGCGTCAATTGTCAATCTACCGCAAACTGCGTTACAAAGCGAGGTGAAACATGTCAGCTATTTACGAAGTCCACGCCCGTGAAATTCTCGATTCCCGGGGCAATCCCACGATCGAAGTCGAAGTCGAGCTCGAATCCGGCGCCACTGCGACCGCCGCGGTTCCTTCCGGCGCTTCCACCGGCTCGAACGAAGCGCTCGAACTGCGCGACGGCGACAAAAAGCGTTATGCGGGCAAAGGCGTGCTGCGCGCGGTCGCCAATGTCAACGACAAAATTTTCCCGGAAATCGAAGGTCTCGACGCGATGGACCAGATCGGCGTCGACCAGGCTATGCTCGACCTCGACGGCACCCGGACCAAGGAAAAGCTCGGCGCCAACGCGATCCTCGGCGTTTCGCTGGCGGTCGCCAAGGCGGCGGCGAACGAACTCGAACTGCCGTTTTTCCGCTATCTCGGCGGGGTCAACGGCAAGGTGCTGCCGGTGCCGATGATGAACATCATCAACGGCGGCTCTCATTCGGACGCTCCGATCGCCTTTCAGGAATTCATGATCCGCCCGGTCGGCGCGCCGTATTTCTCCGAAGGGCTGCGGACCGGGGCGGAGGTGTTCCACAGCCTCAAGGCGCTGCTGAAGCTCCGCAAACTCTCGACCGCGGTCGGCGACGAAGGCGGCTTCGCTCCCTGTTTCGCGGGCGGCACGGAGGAGGCGCTCGACTGCATTATGAAGGCGATCGAGAGCGCGGGTTACAAGCCGGGCGTGGATGTGACCATCGCCCTCGACTGCGCCGCGAGTGAATTTTTCCGCGACGGGATTTACGATTATTCCAAATTCGAGGGCGCGTCCGGGCTCAAGCGCGATGCGGCGGCGCAGATCGATTACCTCGAAAAGCTGATCCGCTGTTATCCGATCGATTCGATCGAGGACGGCATGGCCGAGTCCGACTGGGAGGGCTGGAAGGCGCTGACCGACCGGATCGGTGACCGCTGCCAGCTGGTCGGCGACGATCTTTTCGTCACCAACGTCGAATACCTTGCGCGCGGCATCGAAACCGGAGCGGCGAATTCGATCCTGATCAAGGTCAACCAGATCGGCACGCTGACGGAGACGCTTGACGCGATCGAGATGGCGCACCGGGCGGGCTACACCGCGGTGATCAGTCACCGTTCCGGCGAAACCGAAGACACCTCGATCGCCGACCTGGCAGTGGCGACCAATGCGGGTCAGATCAAGACCGGATCGCTGTCGCGGACCGACCGGATCGCGAAGTACAACCAACTGCTGCGGATCGAAGAGATGCTGGGAGACTTGGCGCGTTACGGAAACTGAGCAAAAGAGGGAGCGGAGCGCACCAGCGCGG
>JAVBUI010000206.1:0-10302 GCA_031555495.1 Victivallaceae bacterium
ACCGAAAGCGCCAGCACGTTGTTGAAAAAGAGCGCCGTCGGAATCAGAATCAGCGCATCGAGCCCCAGCGTAAGCCAGATATCCCGGCTCCCAAGCAGCAGGATGTTGCCGAATAAGTACCCTTGAAAATCAACGTACCCCGGCGTCCGGTCGAGGAATAAAAGCCCCACCGACATTCCCAGCGCCCAGATCACCGCGATCACGGTGTCTTCGCGTTCGCGGGCGTAGATGCTGACCAGTCCGATCAGCACCGCCGCCGCCACCGCCCCGACCGCCGCCCCCAGCAAGGGAGACGCCCACTGGATGTCGTAAACCCGTTGAAAATAGAGCGCCGCGCCGACCCCGCTCAAAACCGCGTGGGCGATCGCTCCGGCGATCGAGGTGATCCGGCGCGTCACCACCATCGTTCCCACCACCCCCATCGAGAGGGAACCGGCGAGCCCGACCAGCAGCGCGCAGCGCATGAAGTTCATTTCCGGCATCATGATTTCGCGACGGAATTCCATTATTTCTCCTCCCCGCAATTGCAGAAGCAGCTGTGGTCGTGCCGGACCAGCTGAACATCATGCCGGTAAACCGCATCCGCCGCCGCCTGGTCAAAGGTCCCGGCCCGGTGCTTTGTCACCTGGCGGTTGACGCAGATCACGCTGTCGATTTCGCGGTTGACGAAGCCGAGGTCGTGGGAAACGGTCAGGATGGTCAATTTGCTCCGCAGCCGGTCAAGCGTGCCGTAAAATTGCTCCTCCGCTCCCGGATCGATATTGGCGGTCGGTTCATCGAGCAGCAGCAGCTGCGGCCTGCAGGCCAGTGCGCGGGCGATCAAAGTCCGCTGACGCTGCCCGCCCGAGAGATCGGCGAAGCCGCGTTCGGCGAGGTCGGCGATGCCCATTTCCTCCAAGGCATCCTCGGCAACGCGGTGGTTTTCGGCGCTGAACCGTCCCCAGAAGCCTTTGCGGATCGTCCCCTGGAGCACCACTTCGCGGACCGAAATCGGAAAAGCGGCGTCGAGCTGGTGGTATTGCGGCATGTAGCCGAGAAACGGACGCGCGTCCAGAGGCGAACGCCCGAAAATCCGGATCGTGCCGCGCTGCGGCGACAGCAACCCCAGCAGCAGCTTCAGCAGCGTACTCTTGCCGCCGCCGTTGGGGCCGATGATACCGGCGCATTCGCCGCGGCCGATGGTCAAATTCACCTTGACCAGGGTGGGGGAAATGGAATCGTAGGAAAAATCGAGGTCGCGGATTTCGATGATCGGATCGCCGCTCATTGCGCAAATCCTTTGACGATATGGGAGGTTATGGTGCGGAAGGAGGCAATCACGTCCGGCGCGAGCGAATCGAGTTCAACCGTTTCGCCGCCGATCGCCCGGGCCAGCGCCTGGCCGGCGCCGGGATTGAACTGCATCTGGACAAAGATGGTTTTGACATTGTGTTCGCGCGCGATTTTGATCACGTCCGCCAGCCGCGCGGGCGAAGGTTCGCGCCCGCCGAGCTCGACGCCGTGCTGGATCAAACCGTGCTCCGCCGCGAAATAGCCGAAAGCGGGATGGTAGACCAGGAACGTCCGCCCTTTGTACGGCGCAAGTTGCTCGCCGGCGTCGCGGTCGACGGCCTCGAGTTCAGCGGTGAGCCGGGCGAGATTCGCTTTGAATTCGGCGGCCTTTTCGGGGTACAGCGAGCTCAACTCCCGCTCGATCGCCCCGGCGATGACGATGCAGTTGCGGGGGGACGTCCAGATGTGGGGATCGAGCGCTTCGTCGTCGGCGTGTTTGTGTCCGTGTCCGTGGTCATGATCGTGGTCTTCGCCGCAATCTCCCTCGAGCGGGATGCGTTTGATTCCCTTGCCGACGTCGACCGCATGAATCCGTCCGCGGTCAAGCGCTTTGGCGATGGCGTTTTCAAAGGGCATGCCGGTGTAGAAATAGGCCTTTGCCCCGGCGATATCGCGGATTTCGCCCGGGCGCGGCGAAAAGTCGTGCGGACTCCGTCCCTGCGGCAGCGCCGAAACCACTTTCAGGTCAGGCCCCGCCACCCGCGACGCGAGAAACGCCACCGGCGGCAGTCCGGCGACAATATCGGGCCGCGACGATTCGCCGCGTCCGCACCCTACGAGGGCCATCAGGGCCCCCGCCGTCAAAAAACACATCAGACGAAACATTTTTCGCTACTCCTGAACGATGACACCCATATTTTCAATCTTATAACTTATCACCTGAAATGTTCGAAATCAAGGTTTATGGAGGATTATTTCGGCGATCGATTTGCAAAAGGGAAAAACGGTGTTATTTTAAACAAGATAATCGACTTGTTTCTAAGACTATTCAACATACAATATTCAAGGTACAGTTTTGAAAACAAAAATCTTTCTGACCGGCATTACCGGTCTGGTCGGCAGTTCGTTCGTGACTGCGCTGCTGAAGGATCGTCCGGAGACCGATTTTGTCTGCCTGACCCGCAGCGGCCGCAACCGCACCGCCGCAGACCGGGTCGCCGAGGCCGTTCGCGGTCAGTGCGAATTCGACGGCACGCCCGAACGTTTCAACGAGGTGATGAGCCGCATCGAAGTCATCGACGGCGACGTGGTAGACCTCGATCCCGCCGCGGTGGCCGCCGATCCCAAGATGGCCGGCGTCACGATTGTTTTCCACTGCGCCGCCGACGTCAACCTCGGCAAGGACCCGACCGGCAAAACCTTCAAGATCAACTTCAACGGCACCGAGAACGTCCTCGCGCTCGCCAAGCTGATCGAGGCCAAAGAGTTCCACTACGTCAGCACCGCCTACGTCGCCGGCCGCAGCCGTGGCGTTTCACCCGAGGGCCAGGTGCCGGACAACGGTTTCAACAATCCCTACGAAGAGAGCAAATTCAAGGCCGAAATGCTGGTTCGCTCCTCCGGCTTTCCCTTCTCCGTCTACCGTCCGGCGATCATCACCGGCCGCCGTTGCGACGGCAGCATCCGCAAGCCGCTGGCCTTCTACCGCATCCTTGAATTCCTGGCCAAGCTCAAGAGCCACCGCTGCTCGAAGATGGGCATCAGTCCGCTCGAAGATATCGACCTCGAAATCCATTTCCAGACCGTTCCCTCGGAGCGTGTCTACTTCGTCCCGATCGACTTCGTCCAGCTGGCGATCACCAAGTGCTTCCAGCAGCCCGTCTGCAACAAGACCTATCATGTGACCGGCGACAGCCCGGTTTCGACGATGATGATCGACGCCGCCGTCGCCCAGACGATCGGCCTCAAGGAACTGACCATCTCCGCCGATCAGATCGCCCCCAACAAAGATGAGAAACTCATGGAGCGCTTCCTCGGCGACCTCTACCCCTATTTCTCGGCGGATGTGATTTTCGCGCAGGATAACATCCGCGCCGTCCTCGGCAATGAGGCGCTCGACTTTGAATTCGGCGAAAAGGAACTCGCAACCATGATGAAGCGCTTTTTCATCGACTTCTTCCCGAACGTCGAGTGGATCCAGCAAGTCATCAAACGATAAAGGAGGGGCAAATATGGAAGACTTAAGCAAAAAAATCGCCGACAAGCTCGACAGTTTGCGCGTCCATCTCCAGGCCGACGGCGGCGACCTCGAAATCGTCTCCATCGAAGGGAAAACCGTATTTCTCAAGCTTCGCGGCCAGTGCGGCTGCTGCCCCCACGCCACCATGACCATCAAGAACGGCCTCGAACGCATCCTGCGCGAAGAGATCGATCCTGAGATTATCATCGAGCGCGTGCTCTGACGCAAATCGGCCATCGTGAATAGAGAGGGAAGCAATTCCCTCTTTTTTCTTTTCTGCTTCACAGGCAATTGACTTTCCGGCCGTATAGCCGTATATTAGCCCAAAATCACACGGGACATCATCATGATCTGCGAATTTTGCGGAAATTTCAATAACGGCAACCGCGCCGGGGGGCGGCCCAAATGCTGCGGCGCGATTACGGCGGGCGCAATGACCGGCCGCACGATCGGCTCGTTCCGCATTCTGGGTGAGCTCGGGCGCGGCAATCGCGGCGTGGTCTACCTGGCGCGTCAGATTTCGCTCGACCGGCTGGTCGCGTTGAAGCTGCTGGCGGAAGAGCTCAAGGATCAGCAGTCCGCGCGCGAAGAATTCTTCACCGAAGCGAAGCTTGCCGCCAAGCTCGATTTCCCCAATACCGTCAGTCCGGTCGAGGCCGGAGAAGCGGACGGCCTTTGCTACTTCGCAATGGAATTCGTCCGCGGCGAAAACGTGGAGGACCGCCTGGGGCGGGAAAAGCAACTGCCCTTCGACGACATCCGCCGGATTGCGCTGGCGGTCGCCGACGCGCTCGATTGCGCCTGGGAAAAATGCCGGATGATCCACGGTGACATCAAGCCCGCCAATATCCTCCTCCCTGCCGACGACAGTGCGATCAAGCTGGCCGACTTCGGGCTCGCCTCGATCGGAGAAAGCAACGGCGTCGCCCAGGGAACCCCGCTTTATGCCGCGCCCGAACTGATTTGTCCCGAAATGGGCGAACGCGATTGCCGGGCGGACATTTACAGTCTCGGGGTCATGCTTTACGAGCTTTCCGCAGGCAAGGCCCCGTTCAGCGGCGACCCGTCGGTCATCTTGGAGAACCATCTGCATCTGATTCCCACTCCACTCCACCGCCTCGCCCCCGATTTTCCCGAAGAATTCACGGGACTGGTCGACCGGATGCTTCGCAAATCGCACACCGAACGTCCGCAGTCATGGAGCGAAGTCGCCGGAACGCTCCGGGCGATCGGGGAGCCTGCGCTCCAGGCAAAACCACCGCGCCGTCCGTGGACGGCAGTGTTGACCGCATCGCTCGCCGCCCTCGCAATCGGCCTCGCGGCGGGTTATTTCCTGACCGGTTCCGGCAAAAAGGCCGAAAAAGCCCCGCCGCCCTCCACCCAAGCCACCATCAGTCCGCCGCAGCCGGAGACGGTCCCTGCCGCGCCATTGTTTGCAACCGCAACGGAAGTGAAGGAGAAGAAAGAAGAAAAAGCGGAACAGCCGGTGCAGGAAGTGAAGGCAAAACCGACTCCGCCGCCGCCTCCGGCCCTCAAAGAATCTCCGCCTGAAATCCCAAAACAAACGCAAATGCCGGCGCCCCGGCGACGGCCCCAGTTCCGCCTGCCCACCCGGGAGGCCAAAGCGCCGGAAGTTGCCGAAACGCCGCCGGCGCCACCAAAGAAGCCGCCCGAAACACAGCCGGTGCAACAAAAGAAGTCGCCCGAAACACAGCCGAAACCAGCCGTCCAGCCCGGCGCGGACTATTTCCAGGCCGCCAAAGCCGGTAATATTACGCTGATCCGGCAGAAATTGGCCGACGGCGTGGAGATCAACGCAGCCGACGCCAACGGCTACACCGCATTGATGCTGGCCTCCTTCCGGGAACACGAGCCCCTGGTGCGGTATTTGCTGTCGCAAGGGGCCGACCGAACCATCCGCAATCAATACAACCAGACCGCCGCCGATCTGGCCCCCGACCGGTCGGAAGTCAAACGGCTGCTGAACGAATAAAAGGTTCCCATGGAAATTCTGATCGAAGACCACGCCATTGCCGCGCGAATTTCCGAACTCGGCAAAGAAATCACCGATTTTTACCGCGGCGAAGAGCTGACCGTGGTGGCGCTGCTCCACGGCTCGGTGCTGTTCAGCGCCGACCTGCTGCGCAAAATCGAGCTTCCGTTGTGGTTCGACTCGCTCTCACTGGCAAGCTATATCGGCCGCGCCAGCTCCGGCGGCATCGAAGTACGTTCGCGCCTGAAGCTGCCGATCTCCGGCCGCCACGCGCTGGTGGTAGACGACATCCTCGACAGCGGCCGGACGCTCTCGCACGTCACGGAATACCTTCGCGCCGCCGGAGCAGTGAGCGTGCGTAGCTGCGTACTGCTCGACAAAAAAGTCGAACGCGCCCCCGGCGCAATCCTCAAACCCGACTGGAGCGGCTTCGAAATCGAAGACCTCTTCGTCGCCGGTTACGGTCTCGACCACAACGAATACTTGCGCAACCTCCCCGCCATCGTCGCGGTATAATTCCATACAAAGGAGCCGACCACACCTTGGACAGAAGTGAATTATTAAGGAAATTCATCTTCCGGGAGCGCTGTTTTCAGATCGCTTCCGGCAGTCTCCTGCTTGTCCTGGGCTGCGGCCTGATCGCTGTTTTTTTGTTTGCCGGCAATCCCGGGCAATATGGCCGGACTTTTCTCATCCCCTGCTGCGCCCTTCTGCTCCCGAGCATCGCAAAAGGCATTGCGTTCCGGGTGCGCTGCCCGTTTTGCCGCAAACCGCTGGAGCGTGAAACCGGGGCGATGTCCACCGGTCGATGCCCGTCATGCCGGAACCTGATTTTTGCCGACCACCCCCTGTCGCCCGAGCCGTATCTGCTGCCGCATGAGGGTCAAAAAGCCCGGCGAAAGAAATCGGTCTGGATCAATGTCGTCAGCCTGGTCATTTTCATCCCTTTCGCGCTCTTCATGGCTTTCATGGCCGTGACAATGCGCGACTTCGCCATTGCCGAACCTGTTTTCACGATCCGGATGGTGGTTTCGCTCATCGGCGCGCTGCTGATTTATTGCGGATTGTCCTGCATCCTGCGCCCAAAATCCTTTTTGCGCGGCTCCGCCCGGACCTTTCCCTGCCCGGTTTGCAAAGAAGCGCCGATCCTGCGGCAGTTGACAATGACCGGCAATTGCTCAAGCTGCGGCGTCAGGCTCCGGGAAGACCTGCCGCCGCCGGATCCGGACGGCCGCCCGGCCCCGGTCGATCCCGCGCGATTGAAAGATTATTTGCGCCGGGAAAAGATGTTGCAGCTGTGGCTGTTCGGATATCTCTTTTTGCTGCTGGCCGCATTCGCGGCGGCGGTGAAGCTTTACGATTCCGTCTGGCTGGTGATTGCGTTCATCGCCATCTTCAGCGGCGTGCTGCCTATCGGCACACTCATCGACCGCCGCTTGAGACGGCAGTTCCCGGACATTCCCCCGCAATGCCCGGGCTGCCTTGCCCGGAAAGCCGAAGACGCCAAACTGCTATTCTGCTCGGGCCCCTGCGAAGAATGGCTGCAATTCGACCGCTGCCCGCAGTGCGGATTTCGCATCATCGACAAATCAGATCGTTAAGAACGAACACCATTACCAATCGAATTCATGCGAGCACCTGTGTAAAACGGCTGATGAAGAAAGAATTACGCATCCTCCCCGCGAATCGAGCGCAGCAGCATCGCGATCTTCTCCGGCAATCCTCCGCTTGAAAGCAGCACGTCCAGCGCCCGGTCGAGAGCCGGGCGGGGAAGGTCGCCGAGCTCCTCGTATTCGCCGCTCCGGCGGAGTTCGATTAAATCATCCACGCCGATCACCTCCGGGCGGGCGAGGTCGAACGCCCCCTCCCCCGGAGCACTCCGGAACAGCAGCGACTGCAATTCCATCGGGTTGTGGTGAATCAGCAGCAGCCGTCCGCCGTTCTTGCGGTCACGGTAGACGGTGCCCTGGCGGATCGAGAGTCCGCCTTTTCCGGTATTTGTCATATTTTCTCCTGTTCGATCATACGATACTTGATAGAAATAGCACTTGAATCGAATGGAGTCAAATCAGCTTCGGCGAATTCCCGGAATATTACTTGCCGGGAGTGAAATCAACGAAGTAAGCGACCGTGCCGGAAGCGGGAGCGACGGTTTCGAACCACACCACTTTGGCGTCGGCATCCGGAGCTTCGTAGTCTTTGCGGAAACGGTCCGCCGGAAGCTGCTGCCACTGGATTTTGCCGCCGCCGGACAGCGTGCCGGAGACCCGCATGGTCCGGTTTTTCCTGCTCAGGAGAAGTCCGTTTTCGGCATCGGCGACATCCGTCCGGGTGCAAAATTGGAACGTGACCTTTGCCCCCGGCTTCAGTCCGGTCAGAGTGTCGGCGATGCGGATCCGTCCGGGATTGAAATCGACCGCGCGCTTCACGCTCTTCGCTCCGGCATAGAGACTGGAGAGTTCGACGTCGAGCGTGTAGGAGCCGTCGGGATGGTTTTTGACGTTCCGCAGCGTGGCGAAACCGTCGACCAGCTGCTGGTCGTCTTCGATCCGGATCACGCTGTGGCCGTACATGCCGTAGCGAAAGAGTTTCCAGCGGTCGCTGGTCTGCTGCTGGCCCCAGAGGTCGAGCCCGAGCTTTTCAATATTGATGTAGCGCTCGTTGCCCAGCTCCTGGACGAAATAAACACCTTGGGACTCGATCACGAAACTTCCCGCGTCCAGATGGGCGTGCGACAGCTTGGCGCTGCCGCCCTTGATGCCGAGATAAAGTGCATCTTTGCTCCAGTCCGAGCGGCACATGAAAATCGGCAGCGTCGCCTTTTCGCCGCTCCAATACCAGGGAGGGGGCGGCGGCGCATTGCCGGTGTCCCGGTTCATGAAGAGCATCGAGAGCTGAATGTATTTCGCATCGACGATCTTGCCGTCTTTCGGCTTCTGCCGACTGTACCAGAGCAGCCGCTCCCGCGATTTCGGGCAGAAGAAAAGCCGGCTTGGATATTGCGAGGCCAGATAGAAGTTGGCGAAGCTCGGCACGCACTCGTTTTTGCCGTCGCCATAGTGATAGGTGTTGCCGGCCGGAGTCAGTGCGTGGGAGTAGTAGACGCCGGTGGTCGACCAGCCGGGAATGTCGCTCAACCCGTAATCGGTGCCGAAGGCATGTTTGAACATCGCGATCAAAAAGGAGTTGAAGCCGGTTCCGTAGTGCCAGTAGTTCGGCCCCTCGGGATAACCGCCGTTGGGCGAGTAGGAGATTTTCATGACCTTCGGCACATTGGTCACGGCGCGGTGAATCAGTCCGGCGCAGAGCTCCGGATCCGCTTCGGCGGAGACCAGCGCCGCGGCAGTCAGTCCGGCATAGCAGACCTGCGTCCAGTTATTGGTGCCGTGCTGCCAGCCGTTGGTGACGACGCCGGACGGCTTCAACCCTTTTTCCACCATTGCGGCGACCAGCGTCCGGCGCTCGTCGGGAGTGAAAAAGTCGTACAGGAAGTCGTAACCGATCGCCACCCCCATGGACATGGTGGCGGCGTCGAGAAAATGTTTGGGATTCCAGTCCGGAAAGGCGGCGGCATTGAGGACTTCCTGAACCGCCCGGCGGGCGTATTTCTCTTCGCCGGTGAGCTTCCAGGCAAAAGCAAGCGTCAGCGTCCGCTCCAGTACGGCGTTTGAGACCGCAAGCAGCCGTTTGCCTTCGAGTTCGTACCGGGCGGGCGGCTGGGTCAGGAGATAATCGGCATTCCGCATGGTGATGATCCGGCCGGGCTCAAAAGCGAAACAGTCCCGCGCCCGGTCCGGCGTCCAGTTGGCGAAATCGACGAAGAGCCGCCCGCGCGGCGGCAGCTTGGCGAGAGCGCGGCGAATTTGCGGCAGCGAAGGGGCTTCGGCGGCCGCCGCAGCGAAAAGCATGGCGCAGCAGCTCAGTAAAATTCCGGTTTTCACCATTTTCATGGTCATGCCTGGCATCCTGTCAATCGGCGGATTCGTGGAATTGGCGGTTGTCCGGGTTACCGGAGTTAAAAGGATCGAGAAGCCACGACTGGGTGGAATCGAGCAACCGATAGGATTCCACATGCCCGTCAAGATGGAGCATGTTGACCTGGCTGCTGTGTCGTGCACCGAGCCATCCCCAGCCGCTGCCGGAGACGCCGTAGTACCAGCGGTAATAACCGGTGGTCAAACCGTTGGAGTAGGTATCGGCGATCAGAAATTTGCGGGACGCGTTGCGGATCCGCCCGATTTTCGTGGAACTGTCGCGCCCGCTGTTGGGATACAGCAAGACGTTGACGCCGTACTCCACCTGAGTGGCGGCCCATGAACTGTGCCTGGCCATGGCCGGACACTCCAGCAGCTTGGGCGTACAGTAAGCATTGCCGGTAACCGGGGCGGCTGTCGTTCCGCGGGGAAGGTTCATCAAACATCGCTGCCAATACGTGACCGTGCCGCCCGCTGTGGAGTCGACCGGCGGCAGCATATCCTGATGATCGCCGCTGTATTGCAGGATACCGGCTCCGAGCTGGCGCAAGTTGCTGATGCAACTGGTCTTCTTGGCTTGCTCCCGCGCCTTGTTGAGCGCCGGAAGCAGCATCGAGGCGAGAATGGCGATAATCGCGATTACCACCAGCAATTCGATCAGGGTGAATTTTTGTTTCATGGTGATATTCTCCTTTTTTTGAGTAGAATTGAAGTTGATTCCCGCCGGTCAGGCTTTGCGACGGTTGTTCAATTTCAGGCAGCCGGCGTTGAAGATGAAGCGGCTTTTCATGATCCGCTGCAGCGGCTGCGGTTTGGCCGGGTAT
>JAVBUI010000352.1:0-4691 GCA_031555495.1 Victivallaceae bacterium
ACCTACAAGCTCGCCGCCGCAATCGTAATGGGCATGGCATTCGGCTTCGTGCTGGTCAAAAGCGACCTCGCATGGCCCCGGAGCGTCATCGAAGCATTGCGCCTGCGCAACGGGCGCATCGTCAAAACACTGCTCCTCGCCCTCGGCGCGGGCGCGGTGCTCTTTTTCTATACCCGCCAACTCGGCATGACCGAAATCCACGTCCGCCCCACCTACCTCTGGGGCTCGATCTTCGGCGGCATCTTCTGCGGCGCGGGACTGGTCCTCGCGGCCATGACCCCGGTCACGCTGGTCGTCAACCTCGCCTCGGGACGGCTTTACGCCTTCTGGACGCTGGTCGGCATGATCCTCGCCTACCCGGCGCTCAAGACAGTGTCGGGCTGGCTCGACCGGACGATTTTCAGCTGGAGCGAACGGGTCTCCTCGCCGCTCAAGCCGACTGAGTTTTTCGCCCCGGACAACCCGGCGCTGTACGTGGCTGTGATCATGGCCTTTTTGCTGCTGCTGGTTCATTTTACCGTCGGCGATCCTGAAGAATAAGAATAAAACTGATGAATTCCTAAATAATGGAGAAGAAAATGGGAAAAACTGTTGCACAAAAGATTTTCGACGCGCACCGCGTCGACACCCCCGCGCCCGGCGTGGCGGTGCTGTCGCTCGACCGGGTGTTCTGCCATGAAATCACCACGCCTATTGCCCTCAACGACCTGGTCAGCATCGGCCGCGACCGCGTTTACGATCCGACCAAGATCAAAGCCGTGATCGACCACGTCACCCCGGCCAAGGATTCCAAGACCGCGGAACAGGGCAAGACCCTTCGCGAATGGGCCCGCCGCCACGGCATCAAGGACTTCTTCGACATCGGCAACAACGGCGTCTGCCACGCGATTTTCCCGGAAAAAGGCTTCGTCCGCCCCGGTTTCACGATCATCATGGGCGACTCGCACACCTGTACCCACGGCGCGTTCGGCGCCTTCGCCGCGGGCGTCGGCACGACCGACCTCGAAGTCGGCATCCTCAAGGGCGTCTGCTCGATGCGCGACCCCGAGACGATCAAAGTCAACGTCACAGGCAAATTCAAGCCGGGCGTTTACGCCAAGGACCTGATCCTCGCGATCATCAAGCTCCTCACCGTCAACGGCGCGACCGACCAGGTGATCGAGTTCGCGGGCCCGGTGATCGACGACATGGCGATGGACGCCCGTATGACCCTCTGCAATATGGCAATCGAAGCCGGCGGCACCTGCGGCATCTGCTATCCCGATATGGTCACGGTGGATTACCTCTGGCCCTTCATCAAGGACGAATTCAAGAGCAAGGAAGAGGCGCTTGCCGCCTATTCCAAGTGGCGGCCCGACGCCGACGCGGTCTACGCCAAAACCATCGACTTCGATGTCGACACGCTCGAACCCCAGGTGACCTTCGGCTTCAAGCCGGACCAGGTCAGGAGCGTCCGCGAAATGACCGGCACCCCCGTCCAGCAAATCTACATCGGCTCGTGCACCAACGGCCGTCTGGAAGACCTCCGCATCGCCGCTTCGATCCTCGAGGGCAAAAAGATCAGTGAAAACGTCCGGGCGATCGTTTCTCCGGCGACCCCGCTGATTTACTCGCAGGCGCTCGACGAGGGGCTGATCAAGATTTTCATGGACGCGGGCTTCTGCGTGACCAACCCGACCTGCGGCGCGTGCCTCGGCATGAGCAACGGCGTGCTGGCTTCGGGCGAAGCGTGCGCCTCGACCACCAACCGCAACTTCAACGGCCGGATGGGCAAGGGCGGCACCGTCCATTTGATGAGCCCCGCGACGGCGGCGGCGACCGCGATTGCGGGCGTGATTACCAACTCCCCCTTATACAAAGGTGAATGAGATGAAAAACTTCAGCGGCAAAATCCTGTTTCTCGACCGTTCGGACATCAACACCGACGAAATCATTCCGGCGAAATACCTGACCGAGCTGACCAAAGAAGCATTGAAGCCCTATTGCCTCGAGGACCTCTCGCTCCCCGGCTTCGATCCCAAAAAGGATCTGGCGGGCAAAGCCGTCATCGTCACCCGCGCCAATTTCGGCTGCGGCTCGTCGCGCGAACACGCACCGTGGGCGCTCGAGCAGAACGGCATCAATCTCGTGATCGCCGAAAACTTCGCCCGGATCTTCCGCCAGAACATGTTCAACTGCGGCGACCTCGCCATCAGCCTCCCGGCGGACCGGATCGACGATATTTTCAAGACCTTCGCGGGAACCGAAGCGGCGTGCGAAGCCTGCGTCGACTCGATGACCCTCAAAATCGGAAACGGCAAAATCGAAAAGGTTTACCCCTTCACCGTCGGCGCATTCGACCTCGAACTCGTCAAGGCGGGCGGCTGGCTCGCCTACGCCGACAAGAAGTACTGAAGAGGCAACGTTATGAGCAAAACGATCCGGACGGCGCTGGTCGGGTGCGCCCACATCCATACCCCGAACTTCGTCAAACGCATGAACGAACGCGCCGACGTCGAAATCGCGGGCGTGTGGGACCACGACGCCAAACGCGCCAAGGCCAATGCCGAGGCGCTTTCCACCGGCGTTTTTGCGACGCCAGACGCGATCTGGAGCGATGACTCCATCGCCGCGGTGGTGATCTGTTCCGAAACCGACCGCCACCGCGAGCTCGTGCTCCGCGCCGCTGAAGCCAACAAGGCGATTTTCGTCGAAAAGCCGCTCGGCTTCTCCGCCGACGACGCCAGGGTGATGGCCAAAGCCATCGCCGAAGCGGGCGTGGTCTTCCAGACCGGTTACTTCATGCGCGGCAATCCCGCGCTCCGTTTCGTCAAGGCCCGGCTCGACGCCGGGGATTTCGGACGCGTCACCCGCATCCGCCACCAGAACTGCCACAGCGGTTCGCTCGGCGGCTGGTTCGATGCCGACTGGCGCTGGATGGCCGACCCGGCAGTGGCGGGCTGCGGCGCCTTCGGCGACCTCGGGACGCATTCGCTCGATTTGGTGATGTATCTTATGGGTCGTCCGGAGCTGGTCACGGCGAGCATGTCGGTGGTGACGGCCCGTTACGGCAACGCTTGCGAAGAGACCGGCGAAGGCAATCTCCGCTTCCCCGGCGGCGCAATCGGCTCGATCGCCGGAGCCTGGGTCGATGCGGCCAACCCGGTGACGCTCGAAGTCAGCGGTACCGAAGGGCACGCGGTGATTTTCAACGGCGAACTCTATTTCAAGAGCTCCAAAGTCGAAGGTGCCGACGGCAAGACTCCGTGGAAAAATCTCGAGCCCGAACTCAAACACGCCTTTGAACTCTTTTTCGATGCGCTGGCCGGCAAGGAAGCGCCGCTCGTCACCGTCAGAGAGGCCGCCGACCGCAATGCTGTGATGGAAGCGATGTACCAGGGGGCCCGTGAACAACGCTGGATCGCCCCGAATTACTGAAAGGAGAGCGCTATGACCTCGCAGGAACTTCTGGCCGCGGTCGACGCAATTCTGCCGGAGATCGAGGAGGCCCGCCACGCCTTGCACCGGATTCCCGAAATCGCCGGAGAAGAGGTCAAAACCTCGGCCTATCTCCGCAAAGCGCTCGAGCGTTACGACCTGATCGTCCATGCCCCTTTCCTCGGCACCGACGTGGTCGCCGACCTCGACACCGGGCGGCCGGGCAGGACGATCCTGCTTCGCGCCGACATCGACGCGCTGCCGATGCAGGAGGAAACCGGCTGTGATTACGCTTCGGAACATTGCGGCATGGCGCACGCCTGCGGCCACGACGGGCACATGGCGATGCTGCTGGGAGCGATCCGGGTGCTCGATTCGATCCGCGACCGGCTTTCGGGCCGGATCCGCTTCGTCTTTCAGCCCGGCGAGGAAGTGAAGGCGCTGGGCCGCGAACTGGTTGAACGTGGCGTGCTGGAAAATCCCAAAGTCGATTTCTGCGCCGCCTTGCACGGCTGGCCGAGCCTCCCGGAGGGCGTGATCGCGTCGCGGCCGGGCACGATGATGGCCTCGGCGAGCCACTTCGAAGTCAAAATCCTCGGCCGGGGTGGACACGGCAGTTCACCCGAGCTGACCATCGACCCGCTGCTTACCGCCTGCCAGGCGGTGACGATGCTCCAGAATGTGGTTTCGCGCCGGACCAATCCGCAGGCGGCGGCGGTGCTGAGCATCTGCCAGTTCAAGGCGGGCCAGAGCTCCAACGTGATCCCCGACAGCGCCGAATTCTCCGGCACCACGCGCGCCCTCGACAGCGCGACGGCGGCCCAATTCGAGCCGGAAATCCGGCGGATCCTCGAACACGTCGCGGCGGCCAACGGCGCGAACTATGAATTTCATTACGACCAAGCCTACGAAGTCACCGTCAACGACCCGGCGGCGGTCGAACTCGCCCGCAAAACGGCGGAGAAATACCTCGGAGAAGGCGCTTACCGCGAACTCCCGCGCCCCTCGATGGGAGCGGAGGATTTCGGTTATTATCTGGCCAAAGTCCCCGGCGTTCATGCGCGGATCGGCGTGGGAACAGATATGGTCGGTTTGCACAACCCGCGTTACAATTTCAACGACAAATCTCTGCGGAACGGGATCGCTTATTTCGTCGGCCTCGCGCTCGAGCTGGCCGGGCGATGAACGCGGAAGGCGTTCAAGTCTATATCCATGTCCCCTTCTGCCGCTCGAAGTGCGGCTATTGCGCCTTTTACTCCGAGAGCGGCGCGGCG
>JAVBUI010000194.1:0-11672 GCA_031555495.1 Victivallaceae bacterium
GTTCCGGCGGTGTCGCCGGTATGGATCACCACCGGGACGCCGCACTCCTCGGCGAGCTCGAAGAACGGCGTGTGCCGCGAATCGCTCAAGTACAAATGCTGATATCCCGGATAGAATTTCAAGCCGACGCACTCCGGCCGCCCCAGGTGGGCGCGGTAGCGCTCGATCAGGTCAGGCGTGTTGTCCTTTGTCACCTGCGCGCTGTTGACGCCGCAGCAATAGGCCATGCCGGAGGGGAGCTGCGGTCCGCCGAGGTCTGGGACCACGGGATCGGGATTGTCCCCTCCCCCTCCCGAGCTCATCGCGATGCCGAAAACGATGCCGAGCCCGTCAAAAACACGTTTAAGGTGCGCCGCGCTGTTCTCATGCCCCGCCTCTTCGGCGGCGGCTCGGAAGTAATCGCGGTCGGCGTAATGCAGATGGGAGTCGATGATTTTCATTTCAGGCCGTGCTTTTCTTTGAGGTATGCGATGAACGGTTTTTCGTCGATTCCGGCGGAGCCAAAGAGCCGGACCGACAGTTCTTGCGGCGTCAGCGACGCGCCGAACCGGTGGATGTTCCGGCGCAGGAAATCACCGAGTCCGGCGAAGTTGCCGCGCCCGATTTCGTCGTCGAGCTCCGGCATTTTCCGGTACGCGAGTTCCCGGACCCGCGCCGACAGGAGATTGCCGAGCGCGTAAGTCGGGAAGTAGCCGAAGCAGCCGCCCGCCCAGTGGATGTCCTGAAGCACTCCGCGGCGGTCGTCGGGAACGGAGACGCCGAGATATTCCTGCATTTTGGCGTTCCAGAGCTCCGGGAGCTCTTTGACTTTGACGCGGTCCTCCAGCAGCAGCTTTTCCAGCTCGAAACGGAGGATGATGTGCAAGTTGTAGGTTGCCTCGTCCGCCTCGGTGCGGATCAGCGAGGGCTCGACCCGGTTGACCGCGGCGACGAATTCCGCATCCTTGACCGCCGCAAAGACGGGGCCCAGCTTGCGGACTTCCGGCGCGGCAAAATGCCAGAAGGCGGCCGAACGCGCCACGATGTTTTCGAAGAAACGCGACTGTGATTCGTGCCAGGCGAGCGAGGCCCCCTGCCCCAGCGGGGTCCGGGCGTAAAGGGGATCGATATTCTGTTCATAGATCGCGTGTCCGCATTCGTGAATGGTGCTGAAAAAAGCCGAGAGCGGATGGTCTTTGGAGACATGGGTGGTAATCCTGGCGTCGTCCGACCCGAGCGTGACCGAAAAGGGATGCACCGACTCCGCCATCGCGCCGCGCGAGAAGTTGTACCCGATCCGCGCTCCGATTTTGCGCGACAGCGCCAGCTGCCTGGCGGCGGAGGCGGAAAACCGCAGCACCCGGTCGCCGACCGGTCTTGCCGCGAGTTCGCGGACAATCGGCGTCAGGGCGTTCCGGAGGCGGTCGAAAACCGGTGAGACTTCCGCCTCGGTCAGCCCTTCTTCGTAATCGTCGAGCGAGGGATCGTAACTATGGCGGTATGGCGCGAAGCACTCCGCCCGCTTTCGGGCAAGGTCGACCAGCCGCGCAAGGCTGTCGGCGAAAAGCCGGAAATCATTGGCTTCGCGCGCCTTGCTCCAGTCGATGAAGCCGCGCCCCGTGGCCCGGCTCCACTTGCGGACCAGCGCGGCGGGAAGTTTCCGCTCGCGTTCGAAGTCGCGGCGGACGCGCCGACGGAGCTTGAATTCAAAGGAATCGGGCGCAAAATCGATTTTTTCGACCGCGTCGAGCAATCGCCCCATTTTGCTTGAAACCGCGCGTTGGTGAAACAGCGTCTCCAGCGTTTCCAGCTGGGCCGCCCTGCCCTCTCCCGCGCGCTCCGGCATCATGGTCTGCTGGTCGAAGCCGAGGAGTTCGCAAATGCATGCGAGGTCGTTGAGTTCATTGACATTGGCGATGAAATCGCGCCATTCGCGCCGATCGGACATGTTTCATTCTCCGGTAAAATCTGAAATGGAGTCATACGATATCATCGAAGATGTATTTTTTCAAGTAACGAAGGCGCCTCAAAATACCAGCGGACCATTCAGATTTTCAAAAAAATGCTTTTTTGGAAAAAATGCCTTAAAGAAATTTCCTCGAACGCGGATTGCGGCGAATGCGCTCTTCATTTTTTAATGTGCCCTCCCCTCTGTCCGGCCAGTCCGAAGGATGAGAATATGCCTTTTACCTAATTACAGCCAGACCTTTAAGTTGAACAACAACGGGCATGGGGCGTTCACCCGCAATAAATACACCGGCTATCGCAACTCAGCGCCCGGGGTTGACGTGTCGATGAAAGACTCACAGATCCGCAAGCCGTCGCAGAAGGCGCTGCTGGTTGAAGGGCTCTATTACGAAAATGTCAACGCTCACAAAGCGGAGCAATGGGACGCCTTGGACGGCAACTACGCCTGGCGTCATCACGGCGGCGGAAACTACGCGATCACCTCGACTTTTGCCGACGGTCACGCGGGGCAGATCAGGAAAACCGTGTGGGCCTCGGAAGTCATCCCCGGAGCGACGGTCGATGAATATTACTTCAATTTAAAATTAAACAAGTAACCGCTCAAATAACTTACCGATACGGGTTGCCGAAAAGCAATCCGTATTTTTTTGTAAAAACCGACATGAAACCCGACGACGTCCGGCTGCTCCGTTTTTCTCCTGTTTTTCGCTTGACAAAAGGTATTTCCGGAGTTCTATTAATGAATATATATTTACGGAGGCACGGCTATGAACGGCAAAAAACATACAGTTTCTGATTTTCGCAAGCTCAAGGAGCGCGGCGAAAAAATTGTCGTGCTGACCGCCTACGACGCCCCCACCGCGGCGATCGCCGCCGAGGCCGGCGTCGAGATACTGCTGGTCGGTGATTCTCTGGCGATGACCATGCTCGGCTACGAAAACACTCTCCCGCTGACGATGGAGGAGGCGCTTCATCATGCCAAAGCGGTCCGGCGCGGCGCGCCCGGCGCCTTCGTCGTCGCCGATATGCCGTTCATGTCGTTCCAGATTTCCACGGAGGAAGCGCTCCGCAACGCGGCAAGGTTCCTCAAGGAAGCCGGGAGCGACGCGGTCAAAATTGAGGGTGGAGCCGAAGCGGCTCCCTTGGTGGAGCGCATGGTTCAGGCCGGAATCCCGGTGATGGCCCACGCGGGACTGCTGCCCCAGCACGTTCTGACCTCGGGGGGCTACCGCGTCCGGGGGCGCAAAGAGGACGACGCCGCGAGGCTTATTGAGGACGCTGATTCACTGGCTTTTGCCGGAGCGTTTGCGCTGGTGCTCGAGTGCATCCCGGCGGCGCTGGGCGAAAAAATTTCGCGTTCGATCGCCATTCCCACCATCGGCATCGGAGCGGGCGCCGGCTGCGACGGACAGGTTCAGGTGGTCCACGACCTCCTCGGCCTTTTCAGCGGCTTTACCCCGAAACACGCGCGTCGCTACGCCGAGCTCGGCGCTTTGACGAAACAGGCGATCCAAAACTACGTCTCCGACGTCAAGAAACTTCAATTTCCAGGCAAAGAAAATTCATTTGAATGATGAAACTTCAGCAGCGTAAATTCCGCCTCGCGGCGACACACAGCCTGAACCGGAACCGGTTCCAGGCCGCCGCGGCGTTGTCGGGATTGATCGCCTGCGGTATTTTCGCCAGACTTTTCCACGTCCCTCCGGGACGAATGCGTATCGCGGCCGTTTCGCTTTGACGCGGCCGCGCCAATCCGGTTGTTGCGCATATGATCAAGCGGGCGGCGTATGAATTCGGTCGCCGTCCGGGAAAGATTGGTTGAAGAATGGTCAGAAATTACGAATTGATTGAGGGACGGGTAACACTTTGTCCTCACGATACCGAGGGCCGGATCGCGATTTACAGCGATCCGACCGATGAAGAAAAGCTTTTCCTGATCGAGGAATACGGCATCGACGAGCACACCCTCAACTCCGCGCTCGACGATGACGAAATCTCCCGTGTCGAATACGAAACCAACCATGTCGCGGTAATTTTCAAGCGCCCGAGCAACTACAGCGCCGACCGGACGCTGGAGTTCCGTGTGGTTTCGACGGGCGCGTTTATCTTCAAGGACCGGATCATCATCGTCCAGGCGGAGCTGACCCCGCTCTTCGAACACGGCCGTTCGCCGATCCGCGGCAATTCGGTGCAGGGAATCCTGCTCCGGCTGCTTCACCATTCGACGCACCACTTCCTCGAACACCTCCGGATCATCCGCACGATTTCCGACGAAATTGAAAATCAGATCGAGTTCTCGGTGACCAACAAGGCTCTGGTCAATATGTTCACCTTGCTCAAGAGCCTGACCTACTACGAAAGCGCCACCGGCGCCAACCAGCTGTTGATGAGCAAATTGAGGACAGACGCCAAGAAAATCGGCTTCAACGAGGAGGAAATCGACTTTCTCGAGGACATCACCGTCGAAAACAAACAGTGCGACCACCTCGCCGGAATCTACACCGGCATTCTGACCGGCATGTCCGACGCGCGGGTCTCCGTCGTCAGCAACAACCTGGCGATGACCATGAAGTATCTCGCCATCATCAATATCGTTTTCATGCCGATCAACGTCATCGTCGGTATGGGCGGAATGTCCGAATATACCGCAATGACCGACCATCTCTGGTGGCCGCACGCCTACAGTCTGCTGGCGATGCTGCTGGTGACGGTCGGTTACATCACCTACCTCGCCGTCCGGGGGACCGGCGAAGGCGGCAAGTCCTGATCTTTTTTTGATGCTTTGCATGGCCGCGGCGCCGCTGGAATCGGAGGGGCGCTACGGCGGTATCGCGGTCAATATGGTTTGGGCGGTCAGAGCTTGCCGGCGATGATCCGCGCCAGTTCGGGACTCAGGATCAGGCGGGATTCGTCGTCGACCAGGCTGAAGCGGTTGCCGTCATTGGGGGTGCTCAGGTAATTCCAGACGCAATAGGGAATATTGTGCTCAAGCAGCAACCTGATGACGTCACGCATGTAGTTTTCGCGCCACTCCCGCGGACAATGGCGGATGGTGCCGAATTCGCCGCACCACACCGTCCGGTCGGGATGGGTGGCGGCGAACTCAAACGCCGGGCTCATGACCTCGCGCAGATACCCGATATCCATGCGCCCGAGTCCCGGATAGGCATTCGGATTGCCGTTGACGAAAGACTGGAAGTCCCGGTAACGGTCGATCGGCCCCGGATACGGCATGCGCCGGTTATAATAAAGCGCCAGCGGGTGCAAAACCCCTTGCTGGTGAGTGAATTCAGCCGGCTCGTAAATGTGCCAGGCATAAGCGGCCAGCGGCCCGAAATCGGCCAGCTTGTCCAGCGTGGACGGACTGTTCCAGCAGGTGCTGCCGATGATGACGCGCCTCCCCGGGTTGATTTCATGCAGCGCCGCGATGGTGCGCGCGGCCAGGTGGTTCCACAACTCAGGGGGGACGTCGCGGACTTCGTTCAATAGTTCGAATACGATTTCCGGGCGCCCGGCGTAGCGTTTTTCGAATTCCACCCAGACGGCGATGAAGCGCGCCTGCAATTCGACGTCGTCGAGCAGTTGGCGTTCTTCGGCGATGTCGCAGTAGTTGCCGATGGCTTTGTGCATATTAAGAACAATATTCACGCCGGCGTCGCGGCACCAGCCGCAGAAACGGTCGATCAGCGCCATGACCCGCTCACGGCAGACGCCATGGCTTTCCTCGACGACAAGCTGATCGAAGCCCAGCCGGATATGGTCCATTTCGAGCGAAGCGATATAATCGATGTCGCGCCGGGTGATATACGTCTCAAAGTGCTCGAAATCCCCCGGAGAAAGCACCATCCGGCGCTCCTGCGGCAATACATTGAATCGCTTGTAATTGGTCAGCCAGCCGCCGATGCCCATGCCGTGCGAAAACCCGGAAAAATTCATTTACCGTCCCCTTTTGTCGATAATTCCTAATTCAGTCAATTTTCAAATTCCGCAATTCAAGATTGGCGAGTCCCGGCTTCCGGTCGTTGGCGATCCGGGAATAGATGGAGACGCGGGTCAGGATTTCACCGTCGGCGGGCCGGCCTTTTTTGATGAACTTCAGTTGGTTGAACGGAATTTTGGCGGCCTGCCACTCCCGCGATATTTTGAAGGTATTGAAGGTGTTTTCGCCTTCTTTATCAAAGAAATTGACCGCAAGATACGCCTCGCTGACACCGTCCGCCGGCGGGTTGCGGTATTCGAACGTCAGCACAAGGTTTTTCCGGTATGCAAGGTTCAGCGCGAAGGCGAGCGTGGCGAACCGGCCCGGCTTTCCGGGCGTCAGGGTCCAGACGCCGTCGGCAAAACGCGCGTTCGCCGGACAGGGAAGTTTCGCAAAATCAACCGGCGCGGTCACGGCTTCGGCCGCATTAACGGTCAGGACGGCCGCCAGGCAGCAGAGCGTCAACAGTTTTTTTATCATTGAGGATCCCCTTTACTTCGTTGGCCAGATGTAGTAATCCATGCCGGACTGACCTCCGACAGAGACATAAAAGCTGACTTTCGGCATGGGAGCGCAGTGGCCGTCGATGAAAAGCGCGTTGGCGTCTTTGCCGTTGGAGTGCCGGTTCCAGGCGACGCAGCCGCCGGAGACTTTTTCCCAGGAGCTTGCGGAAACCCATTCAATGCCGTAATAACCGTCGATCATATAAACTTTGTGCGAGGGACCGCGGACCTGGGAAATCTTGACCGCCGGATTGTCAGGCGCAGGATAGCGTGTCGAAACCATATAGCCGGTCTGGTAAGGCACCGTGTAGCCCCCCATCTCATTGAATGTGTCATGAAGATCGGGATCGTATTGCCCGTAGGTCGTCGCATACAGCCAGTCGGCTCCGATCTCCCGCCCGGCCGAAGGACACAACGGAGCCGCGGCGGAAACCCTCCCGTCGGAGGGGCGGGTCCGGGTAAGAATGCTCCGCGCATACGGCTGGCCCAATACGGGCCATTTGACGATCCACTGCGACGGCAGGAGATGGCCGTCGTAATCGCTTTCGTACAATGCGAGCACGGTGCCCATTTGCTTTTCGATATTCTGACAGCTGGCCTTTTTGGCGCTTTCGCGCGCCCGGTTCAGGGCCGGAAGCAGCATCGAAGCGAGAATGGCGATGATCGCGATCACCACCAGAAGTTCGATGAGTGTGAAAGACGGCTTTTTCATAACAGAACCCTCCTTGTGTTGCCATTTTTTTTTATGGATTAGCGACTATGGAGATTGGAACCATTTCGGATTATTTCACAACTAATATTAATATAGTTCACACCTCCGGTATTACCCGGCTGAAATACGGCAAAATGATCGAAAGAAATGTGAAAACCATAACAAATCGAATAAAGTTCCGGACATGATCAATGCGACGAAATTTAACGGCAATGCTGACGAATGTTATGGTTTTCACATTTTTATCCGGTCCGCGATATTGTTGTTTCCGTTTTTGGTGTTATCTTTAAAGTCAAATACAAGCAAGGATTCGAGAATGTATGGAACCGCGAAGCGGAAGCTGCAAGGTCAATTTTCAACAGATCGCCCGGGAGCTCGATATCAGCGTGATGACGCTGTACCGGGTGGTCAATAACCGGCCATCGGTACGGCGCGAAACCCGGGCCCGGGTCATCGAAGCCCTGAACCGCCACGGTTATTTCACCCATAAACCGCAGACCAATGTCAAAGTCCTTTTTGACTTCACCGACCACGAATACCTGACCCATTACGGCAATCGCCTGAAGCGCAATATCGAAAAGCTCAATTATATTTGCCATGCCACCAACCACCGGCGCGACCCGGAACATTTTTTCAATATCGCGGCCGAATGCGAAGTGGCGGTGTTCGCCTCGATTCCCGGTCGGGAAATCATCGAGCGGACACGGTTGGCCAACCCCGATATTTACACTATCACGATTTCCACCAAAAGCAACGCGGATGTGACGCTTTCCCCGGACAACACACGCGGCAGCGAAATTGCCGCCCGGCATCTGTTCGACCTGGGGCACCGGCACGTGGCCGTTTACATGGCGGAGTCGCACCCGACCCGTTTCGAGCGCTACAAGGCGTTTTACGCGGAAATGAAATTCCTCGATCAGAATTCGCAGATCGACATCATTTTCGAACCGCGAAATTCGACCACCAAAGCCACTCTCGCCAACTATTTCGACCGGACCGTCCCCTGGCCGAGCGCGATCTTTTTTCTTGCCGGGGAATTCGCCGATCACTTCGACCGCGATATGGTCAAAAATGACCCGGAACGTTTCAGCGGCCTCAGCATCATGACTTACGACCGCCCGCAAGACCTCGAATTTCGCGTCAATCAGTACAACTTCGACCGTATCGAATTCAATTCGCCAGACCTCCTCGACTGGGCCGAGTATTATATCACCAACCGCCCGATGATGAAAAAACGTTCTCCGATACACACCCATATCGACGTACACCTGGTCACCACCGGGTCCGTCAGAAATTTGAAAAAACAATCATAAATCGCAACCGCGAATATCATGTTTAAACCACTCCAGCCAACTCCGCAGCTCCGCCGCAAGGCCGAAACATACGCCACGATATCGTCCTGCTGCGGAATGGTCGGCGAAGTCTCCCTTACCGACAGCGCCGTCATCATCCTGTTCGCCGCCATGCTCGGCGCGGGTGACACGCTGACCATGATCACCACCTCGATCCTGCCGCTCCTGAACGGCGTTTGCATCATTCCGATGGCGGCGCTGGCCGCCAGAAACGGCGTCAAACGGCAGATTTTGATTGCCAACGGCGCGGCCGCCCTCGCCTATTTCGCGGCGGTGGCGTCGCCGTTTTTCGGCGCCTGGAGCGTCGGCGTGCTGATTGCGGCGATTCTCTGTTTTTCGTTCAGCCTGACGGGTTATATTGCCGGATGGTTTCCGCTGCTGGACAGCTTTCTCGTGCCCGAACACCGGACTGCGTTTTTCAGCCGCATGCGCTTCAGTCACCAGCTTTGCGCCACCGTTTTCCTGCTGGCCGTGGGGCTGGTTATCGGCAAAGCTCCGTCGCTCGAAACACTACAGGCCGTGCTGCTGGCGGCCGGCGTCATTTTCATCGGGCGGGGACTCTTGATCGCCGGAATTCCGGTCTTTCGGCCGGAGCACCGCGAGGGCTGCGGCTTCCGCGAGGGCCTTGCATTGGCTGCCGCAAACAAACCCCTGATCGGATTTTCCACCTATCTCTTCGCTCTGAATCTCGCCTGTTTCGGCACGATTCCGCTGATGATTCTGGCGTTGAAAAATCGCCTGGCGGCCCCGGACAACATCATCGTCCTGATCTCGGCGGTGACATTGTGCGGCATGCTGGCGGGGTATCTCTGCGCCAAGCGAATTTTTCAATTCCTTGGCTTGAAATACTTCCTGATCGCCTGCCAGCTGCTGTTCCTGACCGTGACGATGCTGCTGTTTTTCTTCAATCGGGGCAGTTTGCTGAACTACGCTTTGATTGCCGCGCTGCTGTTTTTCCACAGCGTCGGGATCGCGTCGGTTTCGGTCGTAAGTTCGGCGGAAATGATGGCGCTGGCCAGGCCCGGCAACAAAGTCATGGCAATGGCGGTGAGCGGCGCGTATTCGAGCAGCGGCTCGGGGCTCTCGCGGCTGCTGTCGTCGCTGCTGCTCGGCTGCGGACTGATCGCGCCTGAGTGGCAGCTCGCCGGCATAACCGTCAGCCGGTACCAGAGCTTGCTGCTGATTTACATCTTCGCCTTGCTTTTCGCCGCCGCGCTGCTGTTGCTTGTCGAGTTCCGCGACCGGAATGAAAGCTTGTCGGCGACGTGAGTCAAAAACGGAAGTCGCGTCTGCCGACGACGATTTCGGCGAGCTTCCCGCGGGTGAATTCTCGGATCGCGGGATCGGGAATCCGCCCGAGCTCGTCTTGAATTGCTTTTTCCCCGGCGAGCCGGGTGGCGGCGGAAGCATAATCGAGCAGATATTCCTCGAGCGTCATCAACGCATTGGGCTGGCAACAGTTGCCGATTCTGCCCGATTTCGCCAGCGCCATGAAGCGATCCCCGGTGCGCCCTTCGCGGTAACAGGCGGTACAGAAGCTCGGAATATACCCCAGTTTCAACAACCAGCACACCACCTCGTCGAGCGTACGGTGGTCGCTGACTTCGAATTGCGCCGAATTCTCCTCCGGCGCCTCTTCTTCGGCGTAACCGCCGACGCTGGTGCGCGAGCCTCCGCTCAGCTGCGAAACGCCCAGCTCCAGCACCCTTTCGCGCGAAGCTTGCGATTCGCGGGTCGAAACGATCAAACCGGTGTACGGGACCGCCAGACGCAGCACCGCGACGATTTTCTCAAACGTCCGGTCGTCGACCGCGTGCGGGAAGGCTTCGGGATCGACGTCGTCGGCCGGACGGATGCGCGGCACGCTGATGGTATGGGGACCGACGCCGTGGACCGCTTCAAGGTGTTCGGCGTGCATCAGCAGCGCCGCGAAGTCGTAACGGCAGTCGTAAAGGCCGAAGAGCACGCCGAGCCCGACGTCGTCGATCCCCCCCGCCATCGCCCGGTCCATCGCCTCGGTATGCCAGGCGTAATCGTGCTTGGGACCGGCCGGGTGAAGCTTTTCGTAGCTCGGTTGGTGATAGGTTTCCTGAAAAAGAATGTAAGTCCCGATTCCCGCGTCGCGGAGTTTTCGGTAATTCTCCACCGTGGTGGCGGCGATGTTGACGTTGACCCGGCGGATCGCGCCGTTGCGGTGATGGATGCCGTAGATGGTCCGGATCGCCTCGAGGACGTATTCGATCGGGTTGTGGCTGGGATCTTCGCCGCATTCGAGGGCGAGGCGTTTGTGGCCCTGGTCCTGGAGCGCGACGGTTTCCGCCGCGATTTCCTCCATCGAGAGCTTTTTGCGCCTGATCTGGCGGTTGGCGCAGTGATACGGACAGTAAACGCAGCTGTTTACGCAATAGTTGGACAAATAAAGCGGCGCGAACATCACGATCCGGCGGCCGTAAATCCGCAGTTTTAGCTCCTTCGCCAGTGCGGCGACGGCCGCATTTTCCTCGGCGAGTTCGCAGTCGAGCAGCACCATCGCTTCGCGGTGGGTCAGCCCGGAGCCGGTCGCGGCCTTGCGGAGGATTTCCGCGATCAAGGCGCGGTTGTTCCGGTTGTTTGCGGCGTATTCGAGCGTCGCAAGTACTTCGGAATCGGCGATGAAGCGGCCGGCGGATGCGGGTTTGGGATCGTACATGTTGACTGTAACCTTTCCGGTTAATATACTTCAGGAAACGCCGTTTTGCAAGATGCGATTTGAATTTGCAGCGTTCCGGGTGTATTTTATCGGTCTCGCTTTTGGAGGGGATATGGCGCCAAAGATATTATTTGTTGCGGAAAATCTGCGTTTAAACATCGGCCGTCAGGTCATTTTCGACCAGGCGGCGATGTCGCTTTACGAAGGAGAGCGCGTCGCGCTGGTCGGACGGAACGGCTGCGGGAAGTCGACCTTGCTCCGGGTTGTGTCCGGGCTGGACACGGTTTCGGACGGCACGGTCTCCTTTGCCCGCGGCTTGCGGACGGCGATGCTGCCGCAGGACTTCGAGCTCGACGAAACTCTGACCGTCCGCGAAAACGTCGCCCAGGGGCTGGCGTGGTTCGAAGAGCTGCTTTGCCGCTACAATACCGCAACCGGGGCCGAACACGACGAAATCTAGCATCTGCTGTCCATTCATGATGCCTGGCAC
>JAVBUI010000158.1:0-3268 GCA_031555495.1 Victivallaceae bacterium
CGCCTTCATCGATATCGGCGCCGAAAAAAATGCCTTTCTCCATTATCACGACATGATTCCCGAGAGCAAGCCGGAGCGTTCCGGCGGAGGCGACGCCGAGGGCGACGAATTGATCAAAGTCGAAAATACCTCGCGCCGGGCCCGTTCCGGCAAAGGCGGCCGGGCCGGAGAACTCGCTTCGCGTGAAGTCAAGCTTCGCCGCCGCAAACTCACGGCGGCCCAGATTCCGGAATTTTTCAAGCCGGGCATGGAAATCCTGGTTCAGGTGGTAAAGTCTCCGATCGGCACCAAGGGGGCGCGGGTGACCGCTAATCTGTCGATTGCGGGGCGTTATCTGGTGCTGATGCCGTACGCCGACCACATCGGGTTGTCGACCAAGATCGACAACGAAACCGAGCGGGCGCGGCTGAAGAAAATTTTGAGCGAACTCGATCTTCCGGAAGGAATGGGGCTGATCTGCCGGACCGTCGGAGAGGGGCGTAAAAGCGTTTTCTTCAAGCACGACCTCGACTTGCTGCTGTCGTCGTGGAAGAAGCTCGAAGATGTCGTCGACCACGGCCGCGCCCCGGTTCTCGCCTATTCCGAGCCCGATTTGATCGAGCGGACGGTGCGCGACTTCATGACCGAGGAGATCGGCGAAATCGTGGTCGACGACCGCGACGCCTACAAACGGATTTACGACACCGTCAAGGAATTCGGCGGCCGCAAAATGGCTTCGAAGGTCCAGCAGTACAAAGATTCCGCGCCGATTTTCGACGCGTTCAAGATCAAGGAACAGCTCAACAGCGTTCACCAGCGTGAAGTGCGTCTCCCCGGCGGCGGCGCCATCTGCATCGATGAAACCGAAGCCTTGATCGCCATCGACGTCAACTCGGGGCGCGGGCGCAAGAGCATCGACCAGCCGGAATTCATCCTCCGCACCAACCTCGAAGCCGCCGAAGAGGTCGCGCGCCAGCTGCGTCTGCGCAACGTCGGCGGATTGGTGGTGATCGACTTTATCGACATGCGGAGTTCGCGCGACCGTGATGAAGTTTCGAAAATGATGAAAAAATGCGTCAAGGACGACCGCGCCAAGATCAAGCTCCTGCCGATCAGCAAATTCGGTTTGATGGAAATGACCCGCCAGCGTGAAGAGGAGAGCTTGCAGGACAAAGTTTATTCGCCGTGCCCGTACTGCAAGGGATCGGGTTACGTCAAGTCGCCGATGACCATGAGCGTCGAAATCCAGCGGCGGCTCCACTCAATGTTCAAGCACGACCGGCAGAAAAACCGCCCGGTCCGGGTGCTGATGCATCCCGAGGTGCTGCGGCGGCTCAAGAATGAGGACTCGGAACACCTCGAGGCTCTGGAGCTTCAGTACAAACACGCGTTGACCTTCCGGGCCGACCCGACTCTTCACGCCGAAGAGTTCCGGGTGGTCGACCCCGACACCGGCAGCGAGATCAAGTAAAGGTGTGCCGCCGCCCGGCCCGCGATTCGGAGACGACATGAAGACTGCATCGATATTGATCGTGGACGACGAGATCCACACCCGCGAGGCGCTGACGCGCTATCTGCGCGGGCGTTTTGAGGTCAGTTGCGCCGAGGATGGGGCGGCCGCGATCGAGCTTTTGAAAAACAATGACTATGATCTCGTGTTGACCGATTTGAGAATGCCCGGAGCCGACGGCATGAGCGTGCTCGACGCGGCTTTGAGCAAGGCGTCACCGCCCGCCTGCGTGGTTTTTTCGGCCTACGGCACCATCGAAAGCGCAGTGGCGGCAGTCAAGGCCGGGGCTTTTGACTTCGTTCCCAAACCGGTCAAGCTCGACCGGCTCGACGCGGTGATCGACAAGGCGCTCGCCAAACGTTCCGGCGAGGCGGCCCCCAAAACTCCGGAGCAGCCGCTCTCCAGCTCCGGCGCTCCGGTGGTCGGCTCCTCGCCCGCGATGAAGGCGATTGCCGAACTGGTGCGGGACGCGGCTCCGAGCCGGAGCAATATTCTGATCTGCGGCGAAAGCGGCACCGGCAAAGAGGTCATCGCGCGCGCGATCCATGACGTAAGCGGCCGCAAGGGGCTCTTCGTCCCCGTTCACTGCGCGGCGCTGTCGGCGAATTTGCTTGAGAGCGAGCTCTTCGGGCACGAAAAAGGAGCCTTCACCGGGGCCGGGGAGATGCGGCGCGGCCGTTTCGAACTGGCTGACGGAGGGACGTTGTTCCTCGACGAAATCGGTGAAATCGATCTTTCGATACAAGTGAAACTGCTGCGGGTGCTGGAAACCAAAACCATCGAGCGCGTCGGCGGCCACGAGCCGATCGTCTGCGACGCGAGGATCGTGGCGGCGACCCACCGCGACCTGGCCGAAATGGTCAAAGAAGGCACCTTCCGCGAGGAGCTATATTACCGTCTCGGCGGCATCCAGTTGACCATGCCGCCCTTGCGCGACCGCAGGGTTGATATTCCGGCGCTGGTTGCGCGTTTCATCGGACAGGCGGCAAAGGAGAACGACCGCGCCGTGTCGTCGATTTCGCCGGAAGCGGAAGCGGCGCTGACGGCTTATTCCTGGCCCGGCAACATCCGTGAATTGCGTCACTGCATCGAGCGGATGGTGGTGCTGGCCCGCGGTTCGCGGCTCGAACTCGCCGATGTGCCGGACAAAGTTCTGCATGCGGAGCCCGGCGCCCCGCCTGTCGCCGCGCCGCCGCCGTCTGCCGTCGCCGCTCCGACACTTGAGGCGCGGGAGCGCGAATTGATCATGGAAACGCTCGCCAAATGCGGCGGAAACCGGACGCTGGCGGCCGGGAAACTCGGCATCAGCCGTCGGACTTTGCACCGGCGGCTCAAAGAATACGAAACGGAAACCAACCCTTGAAAGGAAATTTGACATGAAAAAACGTTTGCGTAAAAAACTGCACGTGGGCGAATTCACCGACCTGTGCTTCACCTTGACCGGTAAGCTCAAAGCCATGGACGAAGAAGCCGAAGACCAGTTCTTCGCCGAATTCTTCGAACTCGCCGGCGCGCTCGGCTTCTGTCTTGAAGGCACCATCGGCGGCGGCGAAATCGACCTTGAAGTCATCACCGGCCCGGCCGACTCCAGCAACGACGTCCGCCGCGAAGCGTTCCTGGCCGGCCTCAAGGAACTCGAAGCGATCGAAGAATTCGACGCCTCGACCATCTCCTGACGACGGCGCGGCTCCGTCCCGCCGTCGACGGCGGGACGGGGGCCGCGTATTTTTTAATTAAAGGATAGGCCATAGGGGCTCGGGTGGGAAGATTAAGACGTTT
>JAVBUI010000314.1:0-2806 GCA_031555495.1 Victivallaceae bacterium
ACCTAAAACGCAAACCGTTTCCCGCCGAATGGCAGGTCAAAGAGACCGCCTCCGCCTACGGCGTAGTGGTGGCCCGTTTGCGTTGAGTTGGTGAAAAATAAAAAGGATAAAAACAATAATCCGGACTTGTTTTTATTGGGACGTGGTATATATTTTTGATAGCTATCAAAAATGGGAGGGCCTGGACTATGGAAACTGCAAAGATTTTTAAAAACGGCCGTTCGCAGGCAGTGCGGATTCCGAAGAAGTTTCGCCTTCCGGGCAACGAAGTTGCGATTACCCGGGAGGGGGACCGCCTGATTTTGAGCCCGATTCCGGAACGCATGACGCTTGAGAAGTTCTTTGCGCTGCCCGGTTGTCCGGACTTTGATCCGGAAAGGGAAAACGTCGGGGAGATTCAGGAGCGCGAGTTTTTTCAATGAAGCAATATATGCTCGATACGGATGTCGCCTCTTATCTGATCCGGGATAGTTCTCCCGGATTGAATCGGGTGTTTGCCAAACATTTTTCCCGCTGCTGTGTCTCCAGTATCACGGTCGCCGAATTAAAATTCGGCGCGGCCAAACGGCAGTCTGCGGCGCTTTTCGCCAAGGTGGACGCTTTCTGCAATCTTCTGCCGATTCGGGAATGGACGGCGGAAACCGCGGAATGCTACGGCAGGATGCGCGCCGCGCTGGAAAGCGCGGGAACGCCGCTTGCTTCGATGGATCTTCTGATCGCAGCAGCGGCATTGGACGGGGGCGCGGTTCTGGTTACCAACAATACCGCCCACTTCAGCAAAGTTCCCGGTTTGAAAATCGAAAACTGGCTGGAATAGTCAAAAAACGAAGCGGGACAACAGATGCTTGACGTTGAGCACCTTTTCGCGGAGGTCGTTGCGAGTGTAGGCGTAGTGGTTGGTCGCTTCGAAGCCCAGTCTTGAATCGATCGCGGCGAGGCGGTGCAGGCGCTTGGCGAGCTCGAGTTCTTCCAATAAAATGTCGCGCAGCGCCGTCGAACCCGTTTCCCGGAGCCGGACGAAGGCGCATTGGAGCGCCGCGCTGCGGAAATGACAGTAATTCGCCTCCGCCACCGTCGCGAGGTCGTCGTAGGCCGCCCGGAAAGGCGGCTCGATCAGCGGTTCCGCTTCGGCGAGGGCGTCCAGGCCCCGGCTCCAGATTTCGGCGACGACCATCAGTTGCTGTTCGAAGATTTCGGCGGGGTACGGTCCGCGCCAGGCGTCGAGGTCGTCGTAGGGGAAGCCCACCATTGTCGCAGCGTAACGGGTCGGCCTCTCCCAGAGGAGGTTCGACGGCCCGGCGTTGTGGGGCGCGTTGTAAACCACTTGGATGTCGAAGGGAAAGCGCCCGAAGCCGTCGCTGAAAAGCTCCAGCGCTTCGCCGACCTTCGCGGCGGCTTGCGTTCCAAAGCGTTTTTCGACCATTTCATCGTGGGACATGCTCAATAAATCCATATTGATCGAGGGGTAGCCCCCCAGCGTCCAGCTCACCATCAAGGATTCCACTCCGGCTTTGCTCAGGTTCCGCAAGTGTTTTTCCACCAGCTTCGTTGCCGGGATGTAGGGAACGCACGCCCCTTCCCAGGAGTTGCCGAGCTGGATCTTGGCGGCGGTTTTGAGGCCGCATTGCCGGGCGAGGCGCCAGCGCGCAAGGCTTTGGTCGCTCGGGCCGGGGCGGGAGATCGAGTAATCATTGACTTTAATCGTGACTCCGGCGTTTTCAAAAACGAGGCTGTTTTCGCTTACGCACATCAATTCGGTTCCGGCGGGGAGACGGGGGATGATGGCTTCGGCCCACGCGCCGGGCCACGGACCCCAGTCCCAGACAATGAGTCGGGCCTCGGGATTGGCGCGCCGCGCCGCCCGGACGATCACGGAGTTGACTTCGGCGATGATGTCAGCGCTTTCACGCCCGGCGCAGCGGGGGCAGGACGCGGCTTCATCGCCTCGCGAGCGGCAGTGGGTCAGGTTTTCCGAGTAAGTAATGGTGAATGCGCCGCCGAGGCCGGGGACGCTTCGGAACAACCGCTCCACTGAACGGTCGAGCCATGCCAGTACCGCAGGACGCGAGGTGCACATGCTGCTTTCGTGCCGGTGTTCGAAGATGTCGCCGAGGTACTTTTCTTTCAGTTCCGGGCGGCGGCTGAAGAGTTCGACCGGGAGGCCGCGCGGTTCATTGAGGTAGAGCAGGAGCTTGAGGCCGTGCTTTGCCGCGCGTGCGACCAGGTCGTTCAGCACCGCGATCCGTTTCTCCCAGCCCGCCGAGAGCTCGGGTGCGTCCTCAAACACCGTGAGCGTATAAAGCAGACCGGGCAGCCAGATCGCGTTGATCCCGCGTCCGGCGAGGAGTTTGAGCAGCGCGTCGGGGTAGGGATCGAGTTCGGGGGCGCTCAACGCGTCGCCGTAAAGCGCCGAATAAGAGTAGGCCATCCGGAGGCCGAAGGGCGACTTGTCGTTGTTCGGCTCCAGCGCCGCCGCTTCTCTTTCGAAGCGCTCGAGGAAGCCGAAGGGCGGCTCTTCCGCTTCGCCGCCTTCCGGAAAATGTCTGAGAAGCGTTTCACGGAGGCGGCGGGTCGCTTCGAGTTCGGCGGGAGTGAGTTTTTGCAATGAAACTTCTTCGCATTCCGGCTTGAGGAAGCCGAGCTTGACCCACAGGAAGTCTTCGTTCCGGAGTACGAAAGCAAGCTTTTCGGCGCTCCAGCCGAGCAAGGCGAGGAGTTGGCTGTAAGGAAGCAAATGCCAGTTGATCCGGATCAAGGTGACGTAGCCCCGGAGCGCGAAGCCGTCCGCCGTCCGGGGCGGCGTGCG
>JAVBUI010000382.1:0-7756 GCA_031555495.1 Victivallaceae bacterium
ATCGCCGGCAGATCAAATTCATCGCCCGCTTTGCCTATGCGTTTCACAATCTGCCGCTGGCGTTGGAGGGGCAATACATGGAGAAATTCGACGAATCCAATTTCTGGCAAAACATCGACTCCCTGCAAAGGGAATTCGGGGATCTGATGAGAACCGATTACCGGATGTTATTTTCTGAGCATCTCAATATCGGGCATGGAGAAAATAGATGAAAGAGCGGTTTCACTTTACCATTCTGATCGATTGGGGGACGGAAAACATCCGCTGGACATTGGACGGAGAAATCCATTCCATCCCCAATATCGTTGCATTTTCAAAGCACTCTCCCGATCCGGTGGCGGTCGGCGAAGCGGCATTGCCGGTGTTGAAGACTCAACCGGAATTGACCAAAGTCACTCCGCCGCCGGGAATTCTGTTTGCCGACGCCGACGCAATAACCGCATTGCTTCTGGAAATTTTGGCTCGGGCATGCGCTCTGGTTCCATGGCGGCGACGTCTTTTGAAGCCTTGGGTGCTGGCGTCCGTTCCCCTGGGATGCTCGAAACTGGAAGCGAGCGGGTTCGCTCACGCTTTGAAAATGGAAGTGCAATCGGTCGTTCTCTGTGAAACGCCGATGGCCGCCGCATTGGGGGCCGGATATGTTGCCGAGACGCAAACGCCATTCGGAATACTGGAGCTCGGCGCGGGCAATATGCAGTTTGCCATGATGAAGGAAGGAGGCCTTTTTCATCCGGTGTCCCATCGTCGCGGAGGACGCGATCTGGATGCGGCGCTGCGAAGGTATCTGAAGAAGCAATATCACGTTGAGGCAACGGACCCGGATCTTTCCAATGTCAAAGACGACTGGAACCGGCATGAAACGCATCGAATCGGCGGTGTAATCCTCTCCCGCGATGAGCTGTGGAGCGTATACGCCGGAGTTTTGACTCCGTTTACGGAAGACATTGTCGAGGAGTTTTTGAGGATGGACGTTTCACTCCGGGATCATTTACACAAAGACGGCCTCATCCTGACCGGCGGCTTGGCGCGGATGCCGGGGCTTCCAGAAAAACTCTCCGAGCTTCTGGAATGCCCCGTCCATTCGGCCCAAGCGCCGGAAAACGCCGTCTGCCGCGGGTTGCTGGCACTTTCAAAAGAAATATTTGTCAATACCGCCGCCAGGCGTGCTGCGCGGTGTCGATGATGCCGAGGTCGAGGATTTCCGGCGGGAAATTGTACCAGGAGCTCGTCACCAGGCCCAGCCCGCCGCCATTGACGCACTTGGCGGCGAAGGCGCGGATGTTGGCGCGGGCCCGGGCGGCGTTCGGCATGCCGTAGAGGTCATCCATGGTGTTGCCCAGCGCCGAAGGCGCGCCGATCACCCGGAAGCCTTGTTGCCGGTAGAAGTCGAAAAACGGGAATGCGGTGAAATATTTCGGAAGCCCGTCGCCGAGATACGGTTTGAAATTCCGCATCGCCGGAGTGCTCTCAAGCGTTTGGGCGACGTCGACGATTTCGGCGTAGGCGCGCGCAATCGTCTTTTCCGGTTCGTCGAGTCCGGCGAAATCGCACTCTTTCCACGAACGGTCGGCGATCTGCGGCAGGTCCGCCGGGCGGGCGACGAAGATCGGGCTCGGGTCCTTGGTGGTCCAATAGTCCCAGTACATGATCACCAGATCGCGGTCGATGTCCGCGACGACGTCGGGGTAGTGGCTCAACATATCATCCCAGATGACCGGAATACGCCCCCGGGCCTTGACCCAGGCGCAGACTTTGTTGATGTAATCGGCGTAGAGCTTTCCCTTGCCCTCTTGCGCCACTTTTGCGGCGCAATCGGGGCAGCTCCCGAGGCTGCGGGTTTCGTCGGCCCCAATGTGAAAATAGCGGCCGCCGGGATGGGCCGCCATGATCTGGCAGGCAAGTTCGGTAAAAAGCCGGAACGATCCCGCGTTGAGCGGGCAGAGCTGCAAGTCGCCGGCATGCTTCGCGCCGGGCTCGAAGAGATGCCGATACTCCTCGTGGCTCCCGATATGCCCGTTATGCCCGATGCACTGGACGAGCGGCATGATTTCAATTTCGTACCTCCGGCACTTCGCCTCGATGGCGGCGATTTCATCCGGAGTGAAAGCATGATCGGCACTCAATACCCCGTGCGGCGCGGCGTAGGGAAAGCGTTGATTGTATTCCAGGAGCCAGAGATTGATTTTGAATTTGGCAAGCAAGTCGATGAAACGCATGACGGCCGCGAAATCGAATTGACGGATGGAAGCAAGATTGGTGTGAAACCCGCGAAGCGCGAGCGCCGGATAGTCCTCGACCGCCACAACGGGCAGAAACTGCGCCACCCGGAGCTGCTTGATGGTTTCAAGGGCGTAGAGTCCGCCGCGCCGGGTGCCGCATTCGATACTGACCCGCTCCGGCTCGACCCGCAGCCGGTAAGCATCGGGCGACGGAGCGTCTACCCAACGCTCGACCGTCAAACGCCCGCCGCCTTCCCCTGTGAGGCCAAAGAGAGAGCGCAACTCCGGCGCGATCCAGGCCGCCTCCGGCGATTCAACCAGCCGAAAACCGGCAAGATCAATGTATTCATCAGCCAGCGTTTCCAGCTTGACCGGTTCGGGTATGACGTGGCACTCGACTTGTGAAATATAACCTGGGCGATTCATCGGGATGCTCCTTTCTGATATGAGACACCCGATACAATAGCCGGACTTTCACAAAAATCAATCCCGCCGTTCCAGTCGGTACTTGCCGGGAGCAAGGGTGAGCTGCAGACAATTTTCCCCGGGAGCGATCGCCACGGTACGCCCGTTCAAGACCCATTTGCCTGGAGCGAAATCGGCGAACAGCACCTTGGACGTGCTTTCCTTCACCTCGAACTCAAGCGGTTCCCGGCAGGCGCCGAAGCCGGTTTCCAGCAGCACCAGGCGGTCGGCGACGGTCAGTTCAACGACCTCGCCGTTGCGCCGGAAGCCGACCGGGAGAGGCCCGGCTCCGGGATCGCCCGGCTGCAGGATGGCAAGGAAGCAAGTCTCCTTTTTCCGTTCCTCCGGCGCGGAAACCATGGTGCGGGTGCCGTTTTCCTCGGCGAGTCCGGTCATGGGCACGGTGAACTCTTTGCCGAAGACCGTCCGGGCGGCCGGCCCGGTGGCGATGTCGAACTTCAAGGGACCGTCAGGCAACAGAAAATCCGCCGTCAACTGCCCTTGACCGTATTGCGAAACGAGTTGCCGGGACGCCGTTTGTTTCGGCTCCGCCAGAGTATTGAGCAGGAAATAGGCTGTGTGCCCGGCGTCGGAGCGCCGCACGCGATCGAAGATCAGGAGCGCCGCCGGATGATCGGAATTTTTGAAATTGAGAAAGAGCGCGGTACGGACGTACATTTCGATCTTTTTGCCATACGCTGCGGCGAGGTCGCTCTTGAGGAAACTGAAGTCGGGCGCCTGCCGGTCGGGTCCGGCGGCGGCGAGGAGTTCGCCGTTCTTCGACTTCTCAAACATCTCTTTGAGGCTCCCCGGCGACATGCCGGTCGGCCAGCCACAGAAATACTGCTGCCCGCCGTCATTGGCGAGCCGCCCCCAGTCTTCTTTGGGGTCAAAAACCAACAGCGTATTGTGAGCGATCGAACGCTTGTTGATATTGCGGTCGTAGGGCGATCCGAAGTGGTGGTAAATTCCGAGGTCGGTCGCCTGAAGCCCGCGATAATAGAGCTGAAACGCCCCCGCGTCGAGGTGCTGATGCCCGACCGATTGATAATTTGCCCCTTTGACGAAAGCGATGACGTCGCGCGAATCCGGCCCCATCGACCAACCGGTCCGGGCCAGCAGCGCCGGATAAGGCGCCGGCAGCAGCCGGGTCAATGGAAGATGCCCGTAATCGCTCCCGGGTTTGACGGCGGGATCGTTGAGCAGCAGGAACTGGACGTGATTGCGAAGCTCCCAGTCGCCCATCCCCTGCCGGTACGATTCGCCCTTGAGCACGGGGTCTCCGGTGTAAGCGGCGGTCAGGAAGGTGCTTTCGTAGTTGCTCGAATACTTGCCGCGTTGATTGGTCATGTAGAAATCATCCCCGTCGCGGAACATCGTGCCGTCCGGAAGCCGGAGGTAAAACCAGCTGTACGGGACTTCACGCAATTCCGGCCCGAAAGCTTCGTAGCCGGCCATCCGGCGGTAAAGCAGCGAAGCGATCACGTCGCCGCTGAAACGGACGATCCCGTAGCCCACCCCCTGATTATGCCAGAAACTCCGGTACTCAAAGCCATGCATCGGAACGATTTCCTCGAGGAAGCGGTAGGTCCCGTATTGATAAGGCAGCGGATTCTCCTCGTAAACGGCGATGCCGAGAGCGAGGTAATCGCGAGTGAACTGCATTTCGTTGCCGTGGCCGTTGACCACCATCTGGCGAAAGGGCGGATGGCCGATTTCGGTGAGTTCGGCCAGCTCGACCAACCGGGCAGCGACCGCTTTTCGCTCCGCGGAGGTGAAAAATTCGTGACACCAGTCAAAAACCAGGCTGCCGGTCAGGATCACGCGCCCGATCTGGCGCGTGACGTCGGTCATGTTGTCGAAATAGACGTTGGCCAGATATTCCCTGAGGCCGGAAGCGGCTTCCTCGCCGTAACGTTTTTTCCCGGTGACGAGGTAGGCGAAGGCTTTGGCCTGCAAAGTATTTTCCAGCTCCTGGTCGCGGTTGCCGAGGCCGCCGGGACGGGGTTGAAAGCGGGCCTCTTTCTCTGCATCGGCAAGGAGTTTCGCGTAGGCCGGGCCATTCTCAGGAAGCGTCATCCGTCGCCGGAGCTCGGGGAGAAAGGCCGGGGTGACGAAAAGCCGGGGATGCGCGGCGGGCGGCACGACCTTCGGCCGGTATTCCGCGGCGGCGACGGGGACGGTGGGAATGTCAAAGGGCCGCAATTCCACCCAGTCGAGAGCAAGTTCGCGCGGCAGCCTGATTCTGATCGTATGAAGCCCCGTCTCAAGTACCGGCGAAGCAAGGACGCGTTCGCGCACTGGATTGTGGAGCTCGTGGTTGAATACCGCCACCGGGCGGCGAAATTCACCGCCGTCGACGGCGAATTCGAGCCGGGGCGAACTCTGGTTGTTGCGTTCTATCTTCAGCGCCTCGGCCGCTTCCGGCAGCACGAGGGCGCGGGAGACGATCCGGTAACGCCCGGCGGCCGGGACCTGAATTTGAAAGGTCAGCTCCGCCCCCTCCCCCGCAATGCCTTTCTTGCCAGCAAAACGGGAGTGTTCAAATTCGCGACAAAGGTCGTTGCGCACCGTCTTTTCCGCTTCGCAGCGGAGTTCGGCTCCGCTGCAAAGCATGGCGAAGGAAAACAGCAAACCGTATGTAATGACTTTTTTCATCAGATGACCGCGGGATTGAGCTTTTTGGTCAGCACCACGTAAACGTAGAGCAGATAAGTTCCGCCGTAGGGCGTCTGGTTGTGGAAACGGGCCAGCGGCGCGGCGTGTCCGTCGAAGAACAGCGTATTGGCGGAGGTCGTGCCGTGCCTGGTCCACGACACCCGCCCACCGACCAGTCGGTAACTGTCGCCGGCGGTACCCCAGCCCTGGGTGCCTTCGATCATGTAGTAAGCGTCGAAAATCGCCATTTTGCGGGCGGGAGTGACGATTTCGTTGTCCTTGACGCTGGGCATGTCTTCCGAGGAGCCTTTGAACCCGGCGACTTTGGGGCGGGCGTAGCCGCCGCAGTAGGCGATGGCGCTGTTGTCGGCGTCGGGGTTATAGGCGGCCCAGGTGCCGGTGTAGAGCCAGTCGGTCAATCCTGTTTCGGAGCGGGCGGAAGGGCACAGCGGCGTGGCCGAGCCGTCGCTTTCACGGGTGCCTTTGCGGGTGAAGAGATTTTTGCCGCCGTAATTGTTCATGTACTGATACCAGCGGGTGGCCTGATAGCCGCCGCGGGCGGCGGGGATGATATAACCGTTGTTGTCGGAGGAGTAAAAGACGTCGTAGGTCCCCATCTGCTTGAGCTGGTTGATGCAGCTGATCTGGCGCGCCTTGTCCCGCGCCTTGTTCAATGCCGGCAGCAGCATCGAGGCAAGGATGGCGATAATCGCGATGACGACCAGAAGCTCGATCAGGGTAAAACGGAGTTGTTTCATGGGAAGTTCCTTTCAATGTTTTTTGCCGGATCGCCGTATCTTTTTCGGTTTGCTATGATATATTATATTGCAAAGAAAGGAAATAAAGAATATATTTTATTGACGAAAAGATGGCTTAAATTATCATTTCCAGATAACAAGCATATCTTTTTCAAACTTGAATGAGGAGTACCCGATGCAGGAAAAATTCATCTTTCCGCCGCCCGCCGATCCGCGGTCGCCGTTCCGGCTGCATCTGGCCGGGACCAGCTACTGCGACGGCAATTACCGGATTCACATGCAGAAGCACGACTTTTATTTTGTCTTTGAATACGTCGAGTCGGGAAGCGGAACGCTGGAGATCGACGGGCGGACGTACACCCCCGAGGCGGGCGACGTCTATATTGTCCCCAACAGCGGAGAGCGCAAATACCGCTCCAGCTTCAAGCAGCCGTGGGTGAAACACTGGTTCAACGTCAGCGGCCCCCTGGTTGCCGAGCTCTTGCAGCTTTACAAGCTCGAAAACACCCATCTGGTCACCCGGTTTTCCCGCCCGGAGCTTTTCATCGAGGGATTGGAAAAGCTGCGCAAAAACCCGGAAAAGGCCCATTTGCCGCTCGGTCCCGACATCCTGGGAAGCATCATCGCCCAGCTCGCCGACGACGTCCTGAGCCGGTCCGACGACAACCTTCCCGCCAGCGAGGAAGGGCGGAAATTACGCGATTTCCTCGAAAAGCAGATCTCACGGGAAATGCCTTCGCTGGAAGCCATGGGAAAACTGCTCGCCCGCTCGAGCGTCCAGACCATCCGGATTTTCCGGCGCGATTTCGGCGAGACGCCGTATCAGTATTTGCTGAAAAGGAAACTGATCGCGGCAGGGGAATTGCTCCAATGCACCCGGCGTACCGTCAAGCAGATTTCAGCCGACCTCTGCTTCGACAACGAATATTATTTCGCCCGGCTGTTCAAGAAAAAAATCGGCTACTCGCCGGGCTTGTACCGCAAACTGGCACGGGAAGGAAAGGTCATCAAGTTCGCCATCATCGAAGACAACGACGGCGAACTGGTCAATACGATCTTCACCCGGGATGCCGATCAATGACACTCCATGATCATCCATACGCGGTCGAAACGGCGGGTGGTCAGGTCTTCCTTGCGAATCCAGAAAAAGAGCGCTCCCATATCGCCGAATTGCAGATCGGAGTGCACGTAGTCCGTATCCACCTGAAGCAGCAGCAGCCAGTCCTCCGGCTTGCTTGGAAACTTCGATGCCGTAACCTCGGCGCAACTCTCCGCCTGATATGGCCATTGTATGGGATCCGGATAGCCGAACAGCAAATGATAGGGCGCGGGCGCGACCGAATCGCAATTCGCATAAGCGTGTCCCCCGAAATATGTCTGTTCCGGAACGCCGGAGACCGGAAATTCCTTAAAAACAAATACCCCTTCCGGAGCATTGCGCCGCGCCAGGCCGCCGACATCCTCGAACCAGACCACCCGCCAGCCGCAATCGTCGCCCGGCTCGCGGCCGCCATAACATTCCAGATCTTCCATTCCGTAGAAGAACGAAAGCACCCCATCCGGCATGGCGGGAAATGATTTATCCCGGGGAAGCTCCGAACAATCGAGCTGGCCGATGAAATTCATCGCCTGCCCGCCCGGCGTTTGCGGCCATTC
>JAVBUI010000116.1:0-5376 GCA_031555495.1 Victivallaceae bacterium
CCCGTTGTTTTTCAACTCCGCTCAAGTGACAGTAACGGCGGCGTTCGTAGCCAGACAGTCCCGCACGGTCCAGCGAATTTCCGATGATCGAATCGTCCTCGTCGTTTTCGAGCTCAAAAGGCCGCTTCCAGGGATAACGCCCCAACTTCACGAGCTCCCGGACCGGCAGCGGCAGCTTCCCCGGCACATCCTGCTCCAGCACCGCCAGCTTGCGGGCTAGGGCGCGGCGCGGGTACGATGCAAGCGTTTCGCCGTCAAGCAGGATTTCACCCCGGTCGGGAGCAAGCTCGCCGCAGAGCAGCGACAAAAGCGTGCTCTTGCCGCTGCCGTTCGGGCCGAAAATCGAGTAACAGCGTCCCGCTTCAAAGCGGTAACTCAAGTCCGCAATCGCCGGAGCCGAGTCTTCGTCGTAGCTGAAGGTAAGATTTTTGATTTCAAGCATATTCAGCGTCTCCTCAGCAAAAGATAGAGGAAAAACGGGCCGCCCAGGAGGGAAGTGATGATCCCGACCGGGATTTCCAGGGGATAAGCTGCGAGGCGCGCGGCGAGGTCGGCGTACAACAGCAGCATTGCGCCAAGAAGAATCGAGCCCCCGAGGAGCGATTTAAACCCCGGGCCGAAGAGCATCCGCGCTCCGTGCGGCACCAGCAAGCCGACGAAGCCGATCACTCCGCAGCAGCTGACCACCGCCGCCGCCAGCGCCGCCGCCAGCAGCGCCGCCAGCGGCTGGACCCACTCGACGTTGACGCCGATCCGGCGCGCGGTGCGGTCGCCGAGGAGGAGCACGTTGAGCTCACGCGACATTGCGAGCAATCCCGCGACGCCGGGGACCGCAAAGGCGGCGAGAAGCCAGACCTCCCGCCAGCCGATCCGCCAGAAGCCGCCGAGCATCCAGAAAACCATGCCATGAAGCCGTTCTTCGGAGAGAAAAAGAATACCGGAGGTCAGCGCCGCCGTCAGCGCATTGACCGCGATTCCGGCCAGCAGCAAGGTTGAGCCGAAGTTCCGGCGGCAGTTTTCAGGGAGCAGCAGCAGGATCAAGGTGCCGCAGCCTGCGATCAGCGCAAACGGGGTAATCAAATGGATGGTGTTGAAGTATTTTCCCAGCCACATCCCGGCCACCGCGCCGAGCGCGGCGGCGCTGACCACACCGAGCGTGTGCGGCGAGGCGAGGTCATTGCGGAAAATCGTCTGGGTGGCGGCCCCGGCGGCGGCGAGCATTGCCCCTGCCAGCATCACCGCCAGCACCCGGGGAAGGCGGATATCGAGCAGGATTTCGCGAACTCCCGGCGCACCCCCGCCGCCCCGGAGGAGCTCGAGCCATTCCGCAAAGCCGTATCCGCGTGCGCCGAGCGAAAGCGCCAGCACAGCCGGCAGCGCCAGCGCTAGAATGAGGAGCGTGATTTTAACGGACGAGCGGATCACCGGCGATCACCTCCACCTGAAAACGGTCGTCGCGGCGGGAGAGCCCCTTGGCTTGTTCTCTTGAAAGGTGTGAACTCTTGACATTGGGAAGAATGGCCCGGACCGCCTCTTCGGCTTTTGCCATCTCTTCCGCGGTCGGGCGCAAATGGGGAAGCCCCGGAACCGGGATGTAGCCCATGATGTGCATGGGCAGATTGCGGTCGAGTTTGGCGAGGAAGGCCGCCAATTTCTCGAGCTGGTCGATTCCGACCAGGCCGGGGACGAAGACCATATTGGCGGCAAGCTCTATTCCGGCATCGAATGCACGCGAAAAGTTGTTGTAGATCAGATACTTTGCCCGTCCGGTAATTTCAAAGTGGAGTGCGTCGTCGAATGCCTTGAAGCCGACGTTGGCCCCGTCGAGGTTGGCAAGCGGCAGCATCGAGCCGTTGGTATGGCCGAGTTTGGTGCGGATGCCGAGCTCATGTTTGACGAAATGGAGGATTTCCGGGAGCGATTTGGCGACGGTGGGCTCGCCGCCCATGAAGTAAACGGCTTCCGCTGGGACGCTTTTGAGCGCGGCTTTGACTTCGTCGTCGCTCAGGAACTTCTTCGGGGTGGGAAAGGCGAGGCCGGGCTTGCCCTCCGCGCCGCTGCGGAGCTTGTAGCTGCAAAAGGAGCAGCGGAAGGTGCAACCGTAATTGTGCACCGTCGCAAACCGGTGCTTTTCATTCCAGGTGATGCGGTAAAATGCCATGGCAAACCTCCTATAGCTTTTCTATTTTTTCTTTCAGGAACGTTACCGCCTCTTCCGGAGAGATTCCGGCGACGGTGTAGCGGCGGGGAACGGCGTGGAGCCGCCCGTTCCGCACCGCCGGGAGTGTTTTGAAGCCGGGGCGGCGGGCGATTTCCTTCGGGTCGCCGAAGCCCTCGATGTAAAAAATCACGTCGGGCTGGGCGGCGATCACCGCTTCGGCGCCGAGGAGGCCGGAGACTTTCAGGACTTTGCCGATATTTTGCGCTCCGGCGGCTTCGAGGAGGTCGCCGATGTAGCTCGCTTCGCCTGCCGTCCGTCCGGGGGTGTAGAGCTCGAAATAAACTTTGGGGCCCGGAGTTCCGGAGGGTGGCGCGGGGAGTTCGATTTTGAGCTCCGGCGGATTTTCAAGTTCGAGGAATTGCGCCACCTTGCGGGCGGATTCCGTGTAATTGCCGAGCCGCAGGGGCTCGAGCGCCAGACAGGGGATGCCGAGGTCGCGGCAGAGAGCGATCGCGTCGGTTTGATAATTCCAGACGATCGCGCCGTCGATGCCGCGCGCTTTGACCGCTTCGCGGGACAAGGCGGCATTTTTGCCGATCGATTCGATTGTTTCGGTTCCCGCCGCCACCCGGCCGTAATCGTCGATCGCCGCCAGGCGGCCGGTTGCGCCGAAGCGGTTCAGCATCTCATTGGCGGCGGCGGCGAGCGACAGCACCTTCCGCGGCGGCGCGGCGGCCAGCGCCAGCGCCGGGATCAGGAGTGTTAATAACAGGACTTTTTTCACAATCCGATCCCCGCCGCGTCGAAGTCGATGGATCTGAGCGACGCATTGCCGCGATTGGCGACATGGAAGTCGGCGTAGAGGCCGTTGATGCTCATTTGGGGATGGCGGAACGACAGGTATTTGCGAAAATCGACGCCGCTTCCGAAGTAATAACGCCCTTGCTCCACGTCGCTGACGAAAATAACTTCGCTCGGGCGTTTGATCCGTGTCGGCGACACCGGATACCAGAAGCTGGTTTCTTTGTTGGAGTGCAGATTGACCGCGCTGATGCCGTAATTGAGGAACATCGCCGCGTCGTCCGGGAGGGCGGTGCGCTCCGCTTCGGCGGGGCAGAGGAAGGCCGGAGAGTTTTTCGGCAGTTTGGAGGAGAGTTGGTCGAACCAACGGATCGGGGCGCCTGTCACTTTGGCGTAGGGATAAAAACCAGATTCATCCACATAAATCAACGACGCCACGCCGATTTGCATGAGGTTGGAGACGCATTGCACTGCCAGAGCCCGGCGGCGGACGTTTCCAAGGGCGGGCAGCAGCAGCGACGCCAGGATCGCGATGATCGCGATGACGATCAGTAATTCGATTAAAGTAAATTTTTTCATTTCTCAGATAAAAATACGGGGAACCGCCGACGCGGTTCCCCGTTTCACAGAATCAGCGGCGATTATTCACCCATTTCCTTGAGCGCGGCTTTGCGGCTCAACCGGATTTTGCCGGACTGGTCGATGTCGATTACCTTGACGGAGACGAAATCGCCTTCCTGGCAGATGTCGGTGACCTTGGCGACCCGGTAATCGGCCATCTCGGAGATGTGGAGCAAGCCGTCGAGGCCGGGCAGGATTTCGACGAAAGCGCCGAAGTCGCGCAGCGTGACCACTTTGCCACGGTAGATCTTACCGATTTCCGCTTCGGCGGTCGAGCCGAGGATGCGGTCCTTGGCGCGTTCGATCCGCTCCTTGTCCGGGGCCATGATCTTGACGTTGCCGTCGTCGTCGACGTCGATCGAGACGCCGAGTTCGTCGGTGATCGCGCGGATGTTCTTGCCGCCGGGGCCGATCAGGGCGCCGATCTTCTCCGGATTGATCCGGATCAGTTCCATGCGCGGGGCGTTGGGGCTGATGTCGGCGCGCGGAGCCGGGATGCAGGCCTCGATCACGTCGAGGATCTTCATCCGGGCGACCCGGTTGCGCTCCATGCCTTCGCAGAGGAGGTCGATCGAGATGCCCGGAAGCTTGAGGTCGAGCTGGAAGCCGGTGATCCCGTCACGCGTGCCGCAGACCTTGAAGTCCATGTCGCCGAAGTGGTCTTCGGAGCCGATGATGTCGGTGAGCAAGAGGTACTTGCCGTCGTCGCCGGTCACCAGGCCGCAAGAGATGCCCGCCACCGGAGCGGTGATCGGAACCCCAGCCGCCATCAGCGCCAGCGTCGCGCCGCAGACGGAAGCCATCGAGGTCGAGCCGTTGGAGCTCATCACTTCCGAAACGCAACGGACGGTGTACGGGAAGTCCGCCGGGACCACCTTGGCGACCGAACGCTCGGCGAGGTCGCCGTGGCCGAGTTCGCGGCGGCCGGGACCCATGATCCGGCCGACTTCGCCGACGCTGAAGTTCGGGAAGTTGTAGTGGAGGTAAAAACGCTTGTTGCCGTTGCCGGCGGCGTTGGTGATGCGGTCGAATTCCTGCGAATCCTTGTCGTTGCCGAGCGTGGCGATCACCAGCGCCTGGGTTTCGCCGCGGCTGAAGAGCGCGCTGCCGTGAACGATCGGAAGAATGTCGATTTCCGCCGAGAGGGCGCGGAGTTCATCCATCGCGCGGCCGTCGGCGCGGAAACCCTTGTCGAGAATCAGCGAACGGGTGGTGTTTTCGACCAGGCGGTCGAAAGCCTTGGCGGTTTCGAGCGCGAAATCGCCGTCCGAAAGGTCGGCGAAATCGGCACGGATCGCGGCGCGGGCGCCTTCGCGGATTTCATCGAGCACGACCATGCGGTCCTGCTTGCCGGGAACGGTGCAAGCCGCTTCGATCCGGTCGGCGCTGTAGGCATTGACTCTTTCCTGAAGCGCCGGGGGGACCGGGTGGAGTTTCGGGGTCTTTTTGACTTTGCCGGCGACCGCGGCGAGCTCGAGCTGGGCGGCGCACTGGACTTTGACGACGTCGTTGGCGAAGAACATCGCTTCACGCAGTTCCGCTTCGCTGCAGAACTTGGCTTCGCCCTCGATCATGATGACCTTGTCCGGGATCCCGGCGTAGATGAGGTCGATGGTCGAGAGTTCCATCTCTTCGTGGGTCGGATTGGCGACCAGTTTGCCGTTGACCTTGCCAACGCGGACCGCGCCGATCGGGCCCTGGAAGGGCAGGTCGGAGAGCATCAGCGCGGTGCTGGCGCCGAGCATGGCCAACACGTCGGCCTCATTGACGCCGTCGGCGGAGAGGAGCAGGAT
>JAVBUI010000149.1:0-6086 GCA_031555495.1 Victivallaceae bacterium
GTCGCTTGAAGAGAAAACTTCTATCCAAGGTCTTTTCAAGGAACGACACTTTTGTCGGTGTCGTCTTAAAAAAGGTTCGCCCCCTCTAGACCCCCTGCTCCAAAGGCTCCGGAATCTTCCCGCTTTTCTGCGGAAAGATTCCCTCGCGTCCGCGCCTTATGCTGTACGTGGCAGTCCGATACCGCGTAGGATCGCTCTGCGGCACGCGGTATCGTGGAGTATCGATGCGGCGAATGCTCTCCCACCTACACTGCCGCATGAGATCAGTCGTGGTGGACGCGGGGTGCATGGTGGACCGGGTGAACGGGGTGGGCGCGACATCGGGCTCGTCCATACTGTCCGTATCCTTTACGGTTGCCCCCATGGCCCCCGTAGCATCCGCCCGCGTCTTATTTTTTCACTATTTACGCGGAAATTCTTGAAAGCAATGCAAAAAGGGGTATATTAACCGGTAAATTGTCGATTTTTTCAGCAATCTGAATCAAATAACCTGTTAAGGAGAGTGTTCCAATGAGTCTGTTTACCTTGATCGCCGATGCCGCCCCGGCGGCCGCCCCCGCCGCCGCGCCTGCCGCCGGCAACGCCCCCGCGGGCGGTGGATTGATGGGCATGGTGCCGTTTTTCATCATCATCGCGGTGATGATGTTCCTGATGATCCGTTCGCAGAAGAAACAGCAGCAGAAGCGCCAGCAGATGCTCGACCGCATCGCCAAAGGGGCCAAGGTCCTGCTCGGCGGCGGCATGATCGGCACCATCGTCGAAGTCAAGAGCGATGACATCTGCGTCGTTGAAATCGCCCCCGGCGTCCGCGTCGAAGTATTCAGAAACGGCATCGGCGAAGTCCTCGAAAGTCCGGTCGCCGCCGGTTCGAAAAACGCCTGAATCAAACTTTCGGAGCAACACTCAATATCATGAACAAGAAACCGGTTCTTTTGCGGACGATGATCGCGCTGGTTGTGATCACTGTTTTCTCTCTTTCGATGTATCCGCTGACCCAGCGCGATTTTTATGAAACCTTCACCAAACTCCTGAAAGACCGCAAAAACGCAGTCGCCGCCGGGCTCGTGACCGAAGCCCGCGAAATGCAGGCAAAAAATCCCGAGCTCTATCCGTCGCAGGCGCTGCTTGCCGCGGCCGACGGCAAAGGCGTCGCGCTCAAGGAACTCGTCAAGGGCGACAAGCTCGAAGACAACCGCGACGTGATGAGCCTCGTCCGCAAGGACGCCAGCAGCTCGATCCGCCTCGGACTCGACCTCAACGGCGGGGTCGAATTCGTGCTCCAGCTGATCCCCGACCAGGACTTCCTCAACCGGCTCAAGGAGCTCGGTAAGGGCGACTCCTCCACCGCCGACGAAACCGCGTCGCGCATGGACACCGAATTCAACCGCTATCGCGACATCGCGATCGAAACCTTGCGCAAACGCCTCGAAAGCCAGAAGATCTACGAAGCCGAAATCGCCCCCACCGGCAGCCGCTACGTGACCATCAAGGCCCCGATCGTCGCCAAGGACGAAAAGCTTAAACTCCTCAATCTGATCTCGATGAGCGCCAAGCTCCGTTTCCGGTTGGTCCATCCCGAAAACGATCAATTGGTCGCCCAATACCTGGCCAATCCGGCCGCCTTCCAGATGCCGGTCGGCTACGAAATGATGGAAACCAGCGAAGCCCGTTCCGGCCAGGCGCCCTTCGTGCGTCATTTCCTGGTCGAAAACCGCTGGGTCATGGACGGCAAGGGCGTCAAATACGCCAGCGCCGGCCGCGACCAGTACGGTCAGCGCCAGATCTCGCTCGCCTTCAACGCCGAAGGCGCCAAGCAGTTCGCCCAGGTGACCAAGGCCAACACCGGCCGCCAGCTCGCCATCGTGCTCGACGGCAAACTCTACTGCGCCCCGGTGATCCGCCAGGCGATCGAAGGCGGCAACGCCTCGATCGACGGCAACTTCTCCGATGAAGAGAGCAAAAACATCGCCGACGCCCTGGTCAGCGGCAGCTTCCCCTTCCAGATCAAAGTCACCGCGGTCTTCGACACCGACCCCAAACTCGGCGCGGACAACGTTGCCAACGGCGTCTGGGCGGGCGTTTTCGCATTGCTCACGGTCGGCGTGTTCCTTTGCGGTTACTATCTCCTCGCCGGGGTGGTGGCGGTCATCGCCCTCTCCATCAACGTACTCCTCATCCTCGGCGCCATGGCCGCCTTCGACGCGACGCTGACGCTGCCGGGTATCGCCGGGATCGTCCTGACCATCGGGATGGCGATCGACGCCAACGTGTTGATCTATGAACGCATCCGGGAAGAGCTGAAAACCGGCAAGAGCCTCGCTTCGGCGATCGACCTCGGCTACAGCCGCGCCTACTCGGCGGTGGTCGACACCAACTTGACGACCTTGATCACCTCTTTGATCCTGATGCATGTCGGGACCGGCGCAATCAAGGGCTTCGCGGTGACGCTCAGCATCGGGGTGCTGACCAGCTTGTTCACCGCTCTTTTCATGACCCGCGTGATCTTCGACTGGATGCTCCGCAGCCCCAAATTCACGTCGCTGAGGATGCATCAGGTTTTCAACGAAACCAACTTCGACTTCCAGAAAATCTGGCGCGTCGCGGTTCCCGCTTCGATCGCGGTGATGGTTTTGAGCTGTGCCCTCTTTGCCTACAAAGGTTCATCGATGCTCGGCGTCGACTTCACCGGCGGCACCCAGGTGACGTTCGACTTCAAGAAGGCCGTTTCCCCGGCCGACATCGAACGCGTCCTCGCCAATGCCGGTTACGAAGGAACCGCCAACTACAAATACACCGCAGGCGGCAACGACAGCGGCAAACTTGAAATCCTGATCCGCGAAGACCTGACCCAGAAACACACCAATCCCAAAGAGGACATCCACAAATTCCTCAACGATAAATTCCCCGAAGCCCAATTCTCGGGCGGGCTGGAAAGCTCGGTCGGGGGCCTGATCGGCAAGGAATTCAGCAAAGCGGCGTTGATCGCGATCATTCTCTCGGTCATCGGCATCGGCATTTACGTAACGGTCCGCTACGAACTTTCGTACGCGGTCGCAAGTATCGTTTCGCTGGTCCACGACGTGATTCTGGTGATGGGCATCTACATTCTGATGGGCAAAACCATTTCGCTCAGCGTCGTCGCCGCCGTGCTCACCGTGATCGGTTACTCGATGAACGACACCATCGTCGTCTTCGACCGCATCCGTGAAAACGTCCAGCTCAAGACCGGCGGCGCCAACTACAGCGAAGTGATCAACTCCTCGCTCAACCAGACTCTCAGCCGGACCATGCTGACCAGCTCGACCACGCTGCTGGTGGTCGTGGTGCTCTACCTCTGGGGCGGGGTTACGATCAACGACTTCGTATTGATCATGATGATCGGTATCATCGTCGGGACCTATTCGTCGCTCTTTATCGCCAGTCCTTTCGTTGCGATCTGGCACAAGCGCGTCGCCCGCCTCGATCAGCCGGTCGAGCAGCCGGTCAACCAGCCGTAAACAGCCGCCGCGGCCCGGAACGGGAGAGCGCTTCTCCCGTGCCGCCGGCGGCGGGATTTTTCTGAGGTTTCAATGGAATTCATCTTTGTGCTGGTCATGGCACTGGTTCAGGGCGTGGCCGAGTTCCTGCCGATCAGCTCTTCGGGACACCTTGCGGTGCTGGGGCACTATTTCGGCTTCGACCCGGACGCCAATCTGGCGCTGGGCGTGGTCCTCCACGCAGGAACACTCTGCTCAATCGTGGTGTTTTATTTCCAGCGGCTGCTGAAATTCCTGACCCCGGAACGATTTCCGCTGGCATTGCGGGTGATCGCGGCCTCGGTCCCGGCGGGCATAGTCGGCGTGGGAATGAAACTTGGCGGCGTGGCCGAAGAGGTTTTCTCCAATCTGATCGTAACCGGCATCGGCTTCCTGGTCACGGCGACACTGCTGCTGATTTCGGAAAAACGGCGCAACGCCGATGAAAGCGACGAAAACGCTCCGGAACTGGAAAAGATTTCGTTCCGCCAGGCGATGATCGTCGGCCTCGCCCAGGCGGTGGCGGTGCTGCCGGGGATTTCGCGCTCCGGTTCGACGATCGCGGCCGGACTTTTCGCGAAATTGCGCAAAAAAGACTGCGCCGAATTTTCGTTCCTGCTGGCGATCCCGGCGATCGGCGGCGCGGCGTTTCTCGAATTCATTTCGCTGCTCAAGCACGATGCTTCGCCGGACCGGCTGCCGTACTGGCTGCTGGCGGCCGGGTTCACGGTTTCGGCGGCGGTCGGCTACTTCTCGCTGAAGCTTCTGGTAAAGCTTCTGGAACGCGGAAAGCTTGCAATTTTCTCCTATTATTTGTATATTGTCGGTGCGTTGGTTCTGCTTTTGCAGTTTACTTCATTGAAAGGATGATCGGAATGACCAAACTTTTTTTCATCGGGGCGGGCAAGATGGCGACGGCAATCGCCGCCGGGCTGGTCCGCTCGGGCTGTTTCAAGCCTGAAGAGCTGAAGGCTTACGACATCTCACCCAAGGCGGCGGAGATCTTCGAAAAAACGACTTCCATCCGCTGCTTCACCGGTGAACTCGGGGAAGCCGAACTCGAAGCGGCCGAAGCCGTGCTGCTGGCGGTCAAGCCCCAGTACCTCACCGAAGCGCTCAACGGTTACAAAAGCATTCTCGAATCGAAACTGATCATTTCCATCGCCGCCGGCGTCACCCTTTCGCAGCTCTACGACCTCACCGACAGCACCCGGATCGTGCGCGTCATGCCCAACACCCCGGCGCTGGTTTCAAAGGGATGCGCAGCAGCCGCGCTGACGGACGGCGTGACGGCGGATGAACGCGCATTGGTGGAGAAAATCTTCGGCTCGATCGGTTTTTACGCGGTGGTCGAGGAGCGCCAGCTCAACGCGGTCACCGGTCTTGCGGGCAGCGGTCCGGCCTACGTCTTTGAATTCATCCAGGCGCTCGCCGACGGCGGCGTGGCCGAAGGCCTGCCGCGCGAGCTCGCGCTCGAACTCGCCGCCCGTACCGTCGCCGGCGCGGCCGCGATGGTCACGGCGACAAAACAACACCCGGCGGTGCTCTGCGACCAGGTCGCGAGCCCCGGCGGAACCACCATCCGCGGCCTTGAAAGGCTTGCGCGGACCGGGTTCCAGGGTTCGGTCATCTCGGCGGTTCGCGCCGCGTCATCGCGTTCAGAGGAGCTTGGAAAATCATGAGCAGCACCCCCATTCCGGAAAGCGTTGGCCGTGTCACGATTGTGATGCCGGTTTACAACGAGGCCAACACCATTGAAGAAATCGTCGAGCGCGTCCTCGCCCGTCCCGAAACCGGCGAAATGGTCATCGTCAACGACGCCTCCACCGATTCGAGCTGGGAGCACCTGCAGAAATTCGCCTCCGATCCAAGGGTGAAGCTCCTCTCGCAGGAGGTCAATCAAGGCAAGGGCGCGGCGCTGATCCGCGGCTTTTCCGAAGCGACCAAGGACTTCGTCCTGATCCAGGACGCGGACTTCGAATACTCTCCCGACGACTACCCGATCGTGCTCGCCCCGCTGACCGCGGGCAAGGCGGACGTGGTTTACGGTTCGCGTTTCATGGGAACTCCGGGCATGGTGCGTTATTTCCGCCATGAGATGGGAAATAAGTTCCTGACTTTTCTTTCCAACGTCTTTTCGGACATTCATCTTTCGGACATGGAGACCTGCTACAAGGCGTTCCGCCGCGAAGTGCTGCAGAATCTGATCCTTGAGTCCAAGCGTTTCGGCATCGAGGTGGAACTGACTGCCAAAGTCGCCCGTTCCCGCCGTCTCCGGATCTGGGACGTTCCGATCTCCTACCTTCCCCGACGTTACGGAGAAGGTAAAAAGATCGGCTGGCGCGACGGCGTCGCCGCGCTCTGCCACATCGTCCGTTACAACGTCTTCACCACCGACGAAAAGAGCTTCCGCAGACCCTGGGACGAAATCCTGGGCGAGCAAAAGTAACGCGTGCCGCGTGCCGAAGACCATGGTGGATGCGGAGCGCACCTGGGGGTTGCGACGGGTCCAGGGCCGTGAGGCCCTGGCGGGATTCCAAAGGCGAGGAGCCTTTGGCGGTGCACGAGGCA
>JAVBUI010000293.1:0-5074 GCA_031555495.1 Victivallaceae bacterium
GGCATCGGCACCGCCAGAGCCAACCTGGTTGCCTTCAATCCGAAAACCGGGGAACGGCGCAACGTCCTTCCCGACACTCTCCGAAAACCCGGCCAGAATACGGTGAGCGTCGTCTCCGGCTCCGACGGTTTCGTCTACGCCGCCTGCGGCAAATTCATCGGAAAATACCGCGGCGGCAAACTGGTCGAAGAGGTCAAATCGATTCCAGCGGCGCGTTACGACCGCGCCGCCCGTTCGTTCAGTCCCAACAGCCGCCGTTACGACTTCGGCGACGGCTCGGCGGTCATCGCCGCCAGCGTCGACGACCGGTTGATCGCCATCCGCGAAGCGGACGGCTCCAGCCGCGAGCTCCCCTTCGACTTCGTCTCCGGGGGGCTCCACTTCACCAGCCTCGGCGCGGGGCCGGACGGCAAAGTCTACGGTTCGACCTCGCACCCTTTGCGTTTCATCGAAATCGACGTCCCCGGCGGCAACAAAGTCATCGACCACGGAGGTCTGACGGTCGGCGGAAACCTCTGTGCGATCGATTCCGACTCCGGGCGGCTCTACGCCAGCGAATATGCCGGGGGCCGGATGTGGGAGATGGACAAAGCGAAACCGCTGCTCTTGACCTGGAAGCCCGTTCTCTTCGGCGGCGGTCCGGAAGCGCTCGAGAAGTCCGGCCGGGCCGAAGGCGGCAAACTGCGGCGGCTCGCCAATCCGCCGGTCCTGTATGGCATTTCCGAGGGGGATGGCGGTTCTTTCACCTTCAAGATCGCCAACCAGGACGCAGGCAGACGTTTTCTCAACCTTCAGTTTTACCGCCATCCCGACTACGGCCCCGTGACCGTCGAATTCAACGGCGAAAAACGCCGGATCGAACTTGCCGGGGAAAATCTTCCGGCTCCGATGCAGAGCTTCGGTCCCTTCGAGGCCGGGACGGGGGATTATTCCTTCAAAATTATCCCCGAAGCCGGGCGCGGCGGCAAAGCGATGTTCGGCGTGATGGCCGCCTCGTTCGACCCCGCTCCGCGCCCTGACCGGGAGCTCAATCTCAATCCCCGGATCGTCGCGCGCTGGGCCGATCTGGTCACCCGGCCGAGAACCGTTCTGGTGCATCCCGACGGGAAATCGATCGTGATGAGCGGTTTTCCCAACTACGGTTTCGCGGGCGGCGGCTTCGGCATTTACGACCGGATCAGCGGGAAGCAGCGCGAAATCGCCGACTGGCTGCCGGGCCACAGCTGCATCGCGCTCGCGGCTCTGCCGGGGGGCGATCTGGTCGGCGGCACCAGCATCGAGGCTCCCGGCGGAGCCAAAGAATCGGCGCGGGCGGCCCGGCTTTTCCGTTTGAGCTGGCCGGACGGCAGAGTCCTCGACTCGGTCGAACTTCCCGGCGTCCGCAATGTGAGTTCTCTGGTGGTCCACAATGACCGGGTCGTCGCGGTGACTTCGAGCCGTCAGCTTATCGTGGCCGATCCCGACCGGCTTGCATCCTTTGCCATGCGCCAACTTCCCGCGGAATGGGGCCACGCTCCGCGCAAGGCATTGCTGCCGACGCCGGACGGGCGGTTGTTCCTGCTGCTGGAACGCATGATCGTCGAACTTGATGCCAAAACTTTCGAGCCGCGTCCGTCCGCTCCTTGTCCGAAGGGGCTGACCATCAACGCCGGGGGAGCGGTCCAGGCGGGAGCGCTCTACTTCGGCTGCGGCACCCGGGCTGGACGCTGGGTCTATGGAGAAAAATAGTTCCGGATGCTTGAAATCCGGAATTAGAGAATAATAGTATGGGAATGAAGAAGCAAACCAAAAAAATGGAAAACGGCAAGCTTATCGCCTATTTGCAGGCGATGATCGCCGGGGGGCGTTTCGCCGCCGGGGAGCGGCTGCCGCCGCTGCGGAAGCTTGCCGAGCAATTCGAGTTGTCCAATTGCGCCGCTCATCGGGCGATCCAGCAGCTTTGCGAGGAGGGGTTGCTGGTGCTGCGCCAGGGCGCGGGGACTTTTGTCCGCGGCGACGCAATCAGCGCGGGCAAGAAGACGATTTCGGTGATGCTCTGGGACCAGACTCTGATCCAGAGTTATTGTGCGTTTGCCCTCCACGGCTTGCAGAGCGAGGCCAAGGCGAACGGCTGGAAGCTCAAAATCTATTTTTCACACTACGTCGATCTGCATGAAACCTTGAATGGCGCCGATGATTTCTGGAACTGTGACGCGGCGGCGTTTCTCGGCTGTTACGACATGGTGGATTTGGAATCTTTGAATTTCCCGCGTCCCTGCGTGGGGTTGGAGATGCACCGGATGGTGGACGGGGTGTTTTCGGTGGTTACGCTGGATCCTTACGGCGCCGCGGATCAGGCGGTCCGGCATTTCCGGGAAAACGGGGTGAAGCATGTTCAGGTTATTTATCAGGCGATGCCGGTGCATGAGGTACGCGCTGAAATTTTTGTGGAGAGCTGGAAGCGGTTCGGGAGTTCGGAGTTGATTTTGCGGACGAACGAAAGTTTTTCGCCGATCCCGGGGGTGGATCCGGATGGGGCGGCATATTTTACCGGCGGTTCGGCTTACAATGTGGCGGCGACGATGTTCCGTCACAAAGAAGGGCGTATTCTGGCGGCGAATCCGAATATATTGAGCGTGGACGGGAAGTCGTTGCTGTTTCCGAATTTCGAGCCGTCGAATACGTTGATGATCGACTGGCGGCGTGCGGGGGAGGGGGTATTTGCAGAGTGTGTCCGCCGCGCGACGCATCCGGGGAGTGCGGCGCGGAGGATCACGATTTATCCGAAGCTGATGATGAGCCGGAATCCGGAGAAAGAGTTGCCGGAGGACGCGGAGTGGGCGTGGCCGTTCTGAACGTGCCGCTGAGCCTCGTCGTCGCCGGGCGAAGCCCACAGCTCACGAAGAGCGGCGAAGTCGCAAGCTGAGCCCGGCCCGAGCGACCGGCCTCGAGAGCGCCCACACCACGCTTCATAAAAAAAGTCAACGGCGGATCAAGAAAATATTCCGATCCGCCGCTGTCTTTATACCGTCCAAGCTCAGAAGATATCCGGCAGCTTGAGTCCGCCGGTGGCTTCGTTCATTTTCTGCTGCATGGCCTGGCGGGCGACGTCGAGGGCGTTGTTGACGGCGACGAGGACCTGCGCTTCGAGGAGTTCGCGGTCGCCGAGGGCTTCGGAGTCGATGGTGACGCAGCGGACGCGGAAGTCTCCGGTGACGGTGGCGCTGACCTGGTTGCCGGGGGCGCTGCCGCTGAATTCGGTTTTGCCCATTTCTTCTTTCATTGCGGCCATATTCTTTTGAATGTCCTTGGCCTTCTGCATCATCTTGGCCATTTCGCCGAGATTTCCAAACATGTTCGTTCCTCCGTGGTGCGTATTGCTGTAATGTTCAATGTTGTTCCTGTTATCCCGATGCCGACGGTCGGCCGGGGTTTCCAACGGGCGAGGAGCCCTTTGGTGGAGTGTGAGGCGAAACCTCACCGTCCTCGTCCGGGCGCAGCCCAGCTCAAGAAACGCGACGACTGTCGCGGTGCCCAGGCCGGCCCGAGCGGAGGCCGACAGGCCGGAGCGACCGTTCCACTGCTTCGCTCGATATCGTTCGCCGGTCACGTTGTGACGCGGCTGCCGACCTCGCTTTCGCAGGATTGAGTGGGCTCCGCCCACATTAGGGGGAGCGCTGCGCTTCGCTTGCTTCGCTTCGCTCCGGTGGAGCCGGAGCGACCAGCGTTTCGCCGCTGGACCGCGCCCAGCCGAACGCTGGGCGGGATTCCGCCTTGCGGCGGTTTTTTTTTCTTTTTTTATTTTTGTGGCTCGTGGACGTCCACTACCTCGCCGCCGAAGAGGTCCAGCACCTGCGCAACCACCGGGCGCTCCTTCGCCTTCTCCAACGCCATCGGCTCATCGTGAACACTCTTGCGCTTCGCCCCCTTCGGTCGCGGCGCCAACGGCTCCGGCTCAGCCGACGGCAGCACCGCCGCTTCTTCGCTCACCGCCGCCGCATTCGCCTCTTCCTCATTCTCCGCCACCACCGAGTCGTCTGGCTCCTCACGGCGAAGTTCCAGCTCCGGCTCCGGTATCACCGGCTCCGGCCCCAGCTCCTCCACCGGCTCCAGCGAAGTCTGACGGTGAAATTCCACATTTGCCGCCCAGTCCCCCGTCACATCCTGCAGCAGCTTCTGATAATTCGGCAAATCCTTTTCCAACTTCGCAAACGCCGTTGCATCGACGTTGATTCCAAATCCCACCGACAACGTCGAGCCGTCCCGCAACTCCGCCGCTCCCATCGCCAGCACCGGCGATGAAGCCAGCCCTGAAGACGCATTCCGCAACTTCTCCAATAACTCCGCCCCCGATTGCCAGGGCGTCTCTTTTTTCTCCTCCTCCGGCTCCGGTTCCGCTGTTTCGATCACCTCCGGCTCCGGTGTCGGAACGACTACGGCCGCCGCCACCGGCTCCGGCTTCGGGGCCGGTGCGGCGGCTTCCACCGGCGGCGCCGCCGGAAGCTCCGGGGCCTTTGCCGCCGGGACCTGGTCGAGGAATTTCAACTCGCCCGCTTTGCGCAGCTGGTTGAGCCGGGCCAGGATATCGTTCAACTTGACCGCATGCGCCTCGCGCATCGATTTCAACAAAATGGTTTCCAGAAAAATTTGTTTATTCAACGCATCGTGCAACACCCGGCCCACCGGCGCGAGATTCTCCAGCAAGACCGGCACCGCGTCCGCCGGAGCGGCGGCGGCGATGGCGCGGTACGAGGCGATCGTTTCGGGATCGTCCTCGAGAATCTCTTCCGGATTCTTCAACACCAGCGCGATCCGGATCGAGCGCAAGGCCGCGAGCAAATCGTCGAACAGCGTTTCGAGGTTCTTTCCCCGGCGCGACAGCGAATTGACGGTCGAAACCACCTCGCCCGGACGATTGCCGAGCATCGCTTTCAGCAATGCTTCGAGGTCCCCGCGGTCGGTCAGGCCGAAGAGCGACAGCACCTGTTCCCCGGTGATCGGGTGATCCCCGTCCTGGGCGAAAAAGGCGATCATCTGATCGAGCAATGATTGCGCGTCGCGCATCCCCCCCGCCGCCGCGCGGGCAATCGCATTG
>JAVBUI010000065.1:0-8434 GCA_031555495.1 Victivallaceae bacterium
ATCGGCTCGATCGCCAGCACCATGCCGGGCTCGAGCCGGACGCCGCGATCGGGCGTTACGTAGTTGGGAATCTCCGGCGGCTCGTGCAATTTGATGCCGCAGCCATGCCCGACGAAATCGCGGACCACCGCAATGCCGTTCCGGCGGGCGGTCGCTTCGATCGCCGCGCTGATGTCGCGGATGTAGTTCCCCGCAATCGCGCGTCCGATTCCGGCGGTCAGCGCCTTGCCCGTCGTCTCGACCAGCAATTGATCGGCGCCCGAGAGGGGCGCGCCGAGCCCGAAGGTGATCGCGGTGTCGCCGATCGCGCCGTCGAGTTCGACGCCGAGGTCGATGCTGACGAGGTCGCCCGCCATCATGATCCGGTCGGCCCGGCCGATGCCGTGAACAACCTCTTCATTGAGCGAAATGCAAATATTACCCGGAAACCCGTGATAGCCTAAGAAAGCGCTCTTCCCGCCGGTTTCGGCGATCAGACCACCGGCGATCCGGTCGAATTCAAGCGTACTCATCCCCGGGACGGCGAGCGCCGCAAGGCGGTCGCGGACCTCCGCCGTCGCCCGGGCGGCGCGGCGGATGCGGACGATCTCCTCCGGAGTGTGAATGATCGCCTTGGACCTTGAAGCCATAAACTCAAGCCTCGAGCTCGTTGAACAACCGCACCACGGTCTTATCCTTGTCGAGCTGGGGAATTTCCAGCAGCAGTCCGGCTTTGGTGTAATATTCGATCAGGGGAGCGGTCTGGTCGTTGAAGACTTTGAGCCGCTTCTGTGCGGTCTCGGGAGAATCGTCGGGACGCTGGATCAAAGCGCCGGAGCACTGGTCGCAGACGCCGTCTTTGGCCGGCACGGCGAAGAGCTTGTTGTAGGTGACGCCGCAATCCTTGCAGTTCATCCGGGCGGTCAAACGCTGCATCAAAAGCTCTTCCGGGGCCGAGAGGTAGATCACTTTGTCGAGCTTGCGTCCGAGCGAAGCGAGCGCCGCATTGAGCAATTCGGCCTGGGCGATGGTCCGGGGGTAGCCGTCGAGGATGAAACCGTTTTCGCAATCGGGCTCCTGGAGCCGGGCGCGGACGAGGTCGGCGACGAGCTGGTCGGGAACGAGCTTGCCTTCCTTCATGATGCCGGCGGCGAAGCGGCCGGTTTCGGTTTCGCGCTTGATTTCATCGCGGAGGAGGTCGCCGGTAGAGATGTGGGCGACCGGATGCTTGGCGCGGAACACACCGGCTACGGTGCCTTTGCCGCAGCCGGGAGCGCCGATGAAGATCAGGTTCTTGAGTTTGAGAGTGTCGGACATGATGACCCTTCTTTATGATATGGTTTGCAAATAGTTGACCAGTTGATCGAGTTCGACTTCGCGCTGTTCGCCGTCTCCCATATTCTTGACCAGCACGACCTTGCGGGCGAGTTCCTCGTCGCCGCGGATCAACGCGACGGAGGAGTTGAAGCGGTTGGCGCTCCGCATCTGCGCCTTCATCGACTTGGCTTCGACCTCGAGCGCGACCGGGAAACCGGCGCGGCGGAGCGAGGCTGCAAGCGCAAGATTGGCCACTCTCGCCTCTTCACCGAGGGCGACCAGAAAAAACGGCGCGGGGGATTCGAGCGCAGTGACGGCGCCGAGCGCGTCCTGGACCATCAGCAGCCGCTCCATGCCGGCGGCGAAGCCGACGCCCTGGACCGGACGGCTCTGGCCGGGCAAATAGAGTTCGTAGCGCCCTCCCCCGGCGACCGCGCTCTGCGCGCCGAGCCCGTTGTGGGTGATTTCAAAAACGGTGTGGACGTAGTAATCGAGCCCGCGCACCAGCTCGCGGTCAACCGTGTAGGGAACGCCGAGGGCGTCGAGCGCGGCAAGGACTTTGGCGAAATACTCGCGCGATTCGGGCGTGAAGGCTTCGACATAATCGGGCGCTCCGGCGACGATCTTGCGGCAGGCCTCCTGCTTGCAGTCGAGAATCCGCCAGACGTTGCGCTCGAAACGCGTCCGGCAGTCTTCGCACATGGAGCCGACGAAGGATGCAAAGTAATTTTTCAGCAGTTCGGCGGCGGCGGGGCGGTCGCCCTGAAGCCCCCGGGTGTTGATTTTGAGCTCGGCTCCGGTGATGCCGAGGTCGTCGAGGAGGTGCATCAGCATTGCGATGCACTCGGCGTCGAGTTCCGGGGCGACCCGGCCGACGTTTTCGACACCGATCTGGTGGAACTGACGGCGGCGGCCGGCGCTCGGGCGCTCGCCGCGGAACATCGGGCCGTAGTAAAAAACCCGCTGTTCGACGCCGTTCATGACATCGGTATTGAGCAAGGCGCGCATGACGCCCGCGGTGCCTTCGGGGCGGAGGGTCAGGCTCCGTCCGCCGCGGTCGAGGAAGGTGTACATCTCTTTTTGGACGACTTCGGTATCGTCGCCGAGGCCGCGCTGAAAGACTTCGGTGTATTCAAAGACCGGCGTACGCAATTCGCCGTAGCCGTAACGGCCGAAGACATCCGCCGCGACGCGCTCGAGCGAGCGCCAGCGTTTCGCCTCTTCCGGAAAGATGTCCGCCGTGCCCGGCGGTGGTGCTGAATTTGCCATCAAAAATCCACTTTGTCAAAATTTTCCATCGCCCGTTCCTGCGATGCCGAAAAAACAGAATAACGCCCAACGAACGGATCGTCAGGCGTCAGTCGATTCATCACCAAACCCGGATCTTATTTGAAACGGGAGGGGTTGAGTTTCTCAACCGCTTCCTTGAGCTCTTTGCCGGCGCGGAACTTGACGACGGTGCGCTCAGGGATGACGACTTCGTTTTTGGGCTGATTGGGGTTGCGGCCCTTGCGGCTCTTGCGAACCTTGATTTCGAAAACGCCGAAGTTGCGCAGTTCGATGGTGTTACCGTCAATCAGGTCCTGAGCGATATAATCGAGCGTCTTCTGGACGACGATCGCAACGTCGTTCTGAATAAAGCTGGTGTCCTTGGCAATTTTGACGACGAGATCACGTTTGGTCATTTTTCTTTCCTTTTCTACTGAATGTTACAAAAATAATTTTTTGGTCTGAACAATAATATTATAATTTACTCCGAATTTCCCCATAGTCAAAGCATTAACACCAAAAAAACGGTTTTTTGTCAGATTTTCGCGCCAAAGAGCCGATTTCAAAAGCAATTCCGGAATTATTCGGAAATAGATATTTTTTGAATCGTCAGGAAAACCGAGGCGTTCCCGGCTTTTTCCGGCGTCCTCGATGCCGCTTTTTTTGTGCAAGGCGACACTTCGCCCGGCGGCGACAGAAATCGGCGTTTTTTTTGTTTTTTCACTCCAAAACGCTTGCAAAAATGGATTTCAGCAATAAAGTCATATATAGGAGAATAACAGTAAATCAGAAATTTCTCCAAAAATCCAAGAGAGTATGCAATGAAGAAAAGCTTATTGCCGGTGTTGGCCTCGGCCGTTTTGTTGTCCGCGATCGTGCCGGCGGCGGCCGCAAACGAACCGTCCGGGGAAGTCTATGCCAGGAGCCGCTTCGCGCCGATGGAAATTCCGCGCCTGGCGCCGCGCCCGGCCTGGTGGCAGGTTCGCCCCCTCGAAATCATTGCCGCTTGCCGCAAAGCTTCGGCGCGCAAGGAGATCATCGCCCGGACGCCGCTGGGCTATCCGGTTTACGCGCTCTTTTACGGCGAATGCCCCGAAGCGGAACGCCGGGCGAACTGGTCGGCCGCAAGCGCTTCGGACGATATTTCGGCCTATCTCGGCGCCAAACCGCGCAAGCAGACCGTGTTGTGGGTTTCCGGCTTCCACGGCGCCGAAGCTGAGGGCGTGGCCGGTTCGATGAATTTCATCAGCCTCCTCGAAACCGGCAAAGACCTGCGCGGCAAAGCCGATCCGCCCCTGGTCGAGCTGATCAGGCAATACAATTGTCTCATCATTCCCTGCGTCAACATGGACGGCCGCTCGATCTCCCCCGACCACCTCAACGGCGCGACCTATGAGGAGTTCCGCAAAGCCTCGCAGGGGACCTGGCGCGACGGATCGCTGATCGGCTGGCGCGGCAGCAAGGCCCATTTTCCGCTTCCGCTCGACCGCGTCGAATATCCCGGCGGTTATCCGAATTCGGAGGGGTTCAACCCCATGCACGACGCATCGCCCGGCAATCTCTGCACCGCCGAGGCGCGCGGCGTTTTGCGGCTGATCGAGCGTTACGGCGTCGATTTCGTGCTCAATGCCCACTCGTTCGAGCTCGAGCCGCTGGCGCTTCCGCCTGCCATGATCGCGGACGAACCCCGCGACGCCGCCCGCCGCGTCTACCTTGCGGTCAACGAGGGGCTGATGGCGCTGCGCACCAAGCCCTTCAAGCGCAATTTTGATGCTTCGCCCGCCAATCTTCGACACAACTTCAACACGCTCGTTCCATTGGTCTCCGGCGGCGGCGCGCTGACCCTCGAGTCGCCGGTCAGCCAGGGGTATACCTTTGACCAGCTCCTGGAAGTGCACTTCATCACCTTGCGCGCAATGCTTGTGGAAGGGCTGAAGAAGCCCTTCATTACCGAAGGGCGCCCTTAGTCAGTCCCGTCGGGTCATAACCCGGTCGCCGTCGAAGCGGACTTCGGCGCTTTTGCCGTCCCGGAAGAGGAAACGGACGCCGTCGGGAAGTTTCTCCACTTCCGGCAGCCGGTCCGCTTCGCCGGTCCGGTACGGCAGGAGGACGGTGATGAGGTCAAGGGTTTTCGACGCTCCGGGAGCGGAAGCGACGAAATGCCACTGTTCGGGATGAGGCCGTTTCTCCGACCGTTCCGGAGCGATCGGGAACCGGTCGAAGCTCCGGAATTTCCACGGGGCGTCGGCAAGGAAAAGCACCTTCAACTCCGCTTTCGGCATTTTCAGCACCGCCGTCTGGGTCTTTTCATCGAACGAGCCCGGCTGGAATGCGTGCAAATTGTATTCGAAGACATGTTCCTTGGGAGCCGCCGCCCGGTCGCGGATGACGAAAAATCCCGGACGGACGTGGACGATCGTGCGAAGCGAGGTGTCGAGCACGTCATACGCCTTCGACGCATCCCCGGTCACGATATCGAAATCGGGGCCGGTTTCGAAACGGATGATTTTGCCTGCCGCGTGCCCGCCGCGCATCTGGCCCCTGCCGCCGTCGACAGTGATGCCGTTGCGCGATTTGGTTTCCCGGGTCCACCCCGCATGGTGCGCACTGTCGTAGTGGTCGTAGTAACCGCTGGAAATCGCCAGCGGCTCCCCGTAAGCCTCCAGCATGAAGCAGTTGTGGCAGTTATGGTGATGGCTGACCGCGCCGTAGGGATTGCTCTGGAAAATCAACCCGACGTCGTTGTCGAAGTTTTCCAGATCCGTCCGCAGCGCGACAAAGCCGATGCTGTCGAAGCAAATCGCCTTGGGGAGCTTGGTCATATCCGGTTTTCCCAGCGATGCCCGGTCGGTCAGTACGGTCCAAATGTTGGCGTCGGTCGGCTGCTTGCGGTCCAGTCCGGGCTTCAGGAAAACCGGATTGTTGTTGAGCGCCGCGCAGATCCGCAGCATGCTTGCCTGCGATTCGGGCGCGGTTCCGTCGCCGAAACTGGTCTGGCGCGAAGGCCCCGGCCAGCCGTAGAGCGGATAGTAACCGCAATTCAGGAAGAAGGGATGGATTTTGCGCAAATCGATTCCGGTATTCATCTTGACGACATGCGAATAACGGGCGAGCCGTTCCACGCCCCAGCTTCCGTAGCCGGGGCCTTCGCTCCAGCCGCCGTCGGGCGCCGCGTAGGGATGCAGATAAGTCCAAAAATAGCGCAGCGACAAATCGAAACAGCGCGCCGCGTCCGGATTGTCGTGGATCAGCGTCAGCGCCAGGCGGCCCATCAGCTGGTAGTAGTAAATCGAATGGCTTTCAAAGGGATGGGCCTCGGTTGCCTTGCTGCTCAAATAATCGTAGATTTCATTCATCCGGACCGCCATGCTGTTTTCGACGATCCGGCGCTCTTCCGGCGTAAAGAGCTCGCGCGTCATCTCATACGAGGGCAGCCCGGAGGTATTGATGTGCATCCCCGGCTCATCGTTGTTCCTGAGGCTGGTGGAGCCCCTCGGGTCCCACTTGCCGTAAAAGTGAAGCAGCCGCCGCTTGGCCTCGTTGCCGTATTTGGCCTCGCCGGTCATCAGATACATCAAGGCAAACGATTCCATGCGGTAAAAGGTCATCGAACGCATGACCTTCACGAATTCGGCCGTATATTCCTTGCTGTCGCGCGGAGGCAGAAACGGCGGTTCCGGCTGAAGCTCCTCCCCGATCCGGCCGTCGAGCCAGCCGCGCATACGCGTGACCAACTCTTTTAGATCGCCGTTTTGGGCGCGTTCGCGGATGGCGGGAAGGTCGGCGGGGGTCACGTAGGAGCGGAAATTTTCTTTGCTGACGGCGGCAAGCACCTTCGGCAAATCCGGCCAGGCCATCGCCGGAGCGTCCGCCGTCACTGTGAAACCGCGCGCCTTGCTCCAGGCGGTTCCGCCCGGCTGGTTTTCGATCCCGTAACGCCAGAACCATTTGCCCGGCTCGAGGGTTACGCCGGGGATGTTGACGTGGTATCGGCAATTGGTCATGCGCCCGGTCGACCCGGCCGGAAATTCGGGAGACTTCGACCATTCGACGGTGTAAGTGAATTTCCCCGGCGCCCAACCGTTCGGCGTGGGAAAAACAAACGAGGGAGGATTGCGCAAAGCGGTCGCCCCCTCCGCCGGCGTGTAGGGCGCGTCGAAACGCGGCCGGGGCTCACGGTCGATGCCGAGTTGCCCGGCCGCCGGCGTATCCGGCACGACTTCCACGGAGACGTCGTCGAAGAAAACGGTTCCTACTTGCTCATATTTCTGTTCGGTCGGCGCCAGCAGCAGATTGATTGTTGCGGCCCCCTCCGGAACCGGCGCGGTGATTTGATGCTTCTGCCAATCTTTGCCCGCCTGAAAGGTGGAACCTTTGGCACCGAGGAAACGGACCGGATTGTCGCCGGAATTGAAGAGGATTCCCGCATTGAAGGCGTGCGGCTCGTCGGCGCGGACGAAGAAGGTCAGCAGCAGCGTTTTCGCCCCGGCGGGAACCTTGAGGTCGAGCGAAAGGTAATGCCCGGAATTGGTCTGCTGATCCGCCACCCGCATACAGACCGCGCCGGAGTGCGGCCGGTCGGTCACATAGGTCATCTGGTCCGGAGCCGAGGGCGACTTCAACGCCCGCAAATACCATTTGCCCTGCCGGGTCTCGAAGCCGGGGTCCGGCACCAGATTCTCCGCGGCATGCGCTCCCGCACAAAGAACGGCAAAAAGTCCCGACAATCGAACCACGGGCTGCAAAAATGGTGTCATCGTGCGCATCATCCTCTATTGCTGTTTTTTGACAATGAAAAACAATAGTCCCCGGGATTGCTTTTGTCAACCCGGCTTTTGCCTACTCCGCGATATCCTCATTCCAGACGGCCGGATTTTCCTTGATATACTGTCCCATCATCGCGATCAGCAGGGGATCGTTGACGATGGACACCTCCACGCCGCGCGACCTCAGGAATTCCGGTTCGCCCGCAAAATTCACGTCTTCGCCGATCACCACGCGCGGGATCTTGTACAACGCAATCGCCCCCGAGCACATGATGCACGGCGAAAGCGTCGTATAAAGCGTGCATTCCCGGTAAAACGAGGCCGGATGCCGCCCGGCATCGGCCAGGACGTCGATTTCGCCGTGCACCGTCGGATTGCCGGATTGCACTCTCCGGTTGTGTCCGCGCGCAACAATCGCGCCATCGTGAACGAGTACGCCGCCAATGGGAATCCCGCCTTCCCCCAGCCCCTGAAGCGCTTCATCATACGCCGCCTGCAAAAAAATATCCATCGCTGTCCCTCCCGGTTTTTACGGAACCAACCATAAAAGTATACAGGCGCCGAATTGAAAAAGCAAGTCGCGGAACCGTTTTCGGAAAAATGTTTCTGATCCAAATTTTCCGCTGACCGGAAGTAATTGCAAAAGCACTGATCAATGCTACAGTAAGCAAAGGAGGGCAAACGAATGCTCGATCAAAAAACTTACTGGAACCACGTCGCCGACACCAAGGAATTCACCACCCCGATCGCCATCGGTCCATTTGAGGCGAATGTCGGCAAAGACGCGGCAATCCTCGACGTCGGCTGCGGATATGGGCGGATTTTGTCGGAATTGCATGAGCGGGGTTTTCACAACCTCACCGGGATCGACTTTTCCGCGCGGCTGATTGAGAGGGGGCGGAAACTCTTTCCACACCTCCGGTTAGAAGTACAACCGGGGAAAACGCTTGATTTTCCCGACACGTCTTTTGACGCGGTGCTGCTTTGCGCGGTTTTGACTTGCATCGCTCAAGATGAAGAGCAGATGGTTTTGCGCGATGAAATATCGCGGGTGCTGCGGCCCGGCGGGGTTCTTTATGTCAACGATTTCCTGCTGAACGGCG
>JAVBUI010000214.1:0-12548 GCA_031555495.1 Victivallaceae bacterium
GAAACACGGCTTGATTTTGAATACACCATCTTGACTCTGCGCCAGGGCCTCACGGCCCTGGACCCGTCGCTCCGCGCTGGTGCGCTTCGCTCCCCACCGGCGCTACGGCACGCTCATCCGGTCAATAGCGAGCTCGAGCGGCGTTTTCACCTCAAGCCCGAAACGCTCCCGCGCCAGCGAAATGTCAGGGACATACCTCCCCCCGGAAGACGCCCCGCCTTCGACAATAATTTCATTGCCGCACCCCATCCGCTCACGCACCAGGTGCGCAAGCTCCAGAATCGTAATCGCCCGGTCGGAACCAACGTTGACCGCAAGATTCGCCTCCTCCCCGTCAAGCAGCCGCCACAGCCACTCCACCAGGTCGCCGGCATAAAGATAAGAACGGACCGCGCTCCCATCCCCCGCAATCCGGATCGGACGCCCCCCAAGACAGTCGCCGATAAAATTCCCGATCGCGAAGTGAAGATCCAGCGGCAAATATTCCCCGGCAAAAGCGAAACAACGGGCGACGACACAACGAACCGGACTTGCCAGGCACATCTCCTCCGCCCGCAGTTTTCCCCGTCCGTAAGCGCTGACCGGACGACACGCCATCGCTTCCGTGAAGCGCTCCGCCCCCTCCGGCATCGGGCCGTAAACCGCCCCGGAACTGGCCAGCAGCAGCTTCGACACCCCCCGCGAAACGGCGAAGTCAAGCACCCGCCGGGTGCCGTCGGCGATGATCGAAACCAGCTCGTCCTCGCCGGTCTTCGTCGCCGCCGGAGTCGCGGCGTGAATTACCGCGTCGAAATCACCCTCCGGAAAAACAAAATCACGAACATCGCCATCGATGAAGTTGACGCCGGGAAGCATTGCCAATTCAGGGTAAGCACGGCGAAATCCGCCGCTGTCGCGGGAAAGTACAACCAGCTCCACACCGGACTCCGGCGCTTGCCGCCGACTGTTCAGAAGGCTTTTTCCGAAAAATCCGGTTCCTCCGGTCAACAGAACCCGCCGCGCCATTCTATTCCCCCGTTATGGATTGAACCGTCACTTCTCCGGCTGCGCACCGTCTCCTTCGGCAAGAACATGATCGATTGCCATGCCCGCCCGGTCGACGGCAATATTCCGTTCCCGGCAAAACTGCAACAGCCATTGCATCGCCGAATCGGAAAGTTTCGTGGTCAGCACGATTCTGCGAAACGGATTTGCCTGGTAAATCGCCTCAATATCGCGGCCCGGCCCCAGCACCCTGGTCCCGTAAAGCCGAAGTCCTTTGAGCGCCGGATCGTCGTCAAGCACGCCCAACACCACAATATTCAGCAGATTGCCGGAGCGGTAACCGATGCTGTCGAGAAAAAGACGGCAATTGAGTCCGGCGCCGTAAACCACCGTGGGAATCATATCCGCCAGGGCGACTTCATCATAAAGCGCCCGCATCAGGTTCTTCTGAACGTAGTGAAGCAGAAAGCGCTCAAAAATCACCAGCCCGGTGGAGAGTGAAACAAACAGTCCCCAGCATGGAAAAATCAAAGGCAGCGCAATTGCGCAACTCGACAGCGGGTGGGTAAAACAGCTGTAAAGCATGATGACAAATCCGATGTTGGTTCCGACGAAAAGCGAAAGAAACAATTGAAGGTAATCCCTCGCCCCCGCCCGGAGCCAGTAGACCCCGTAATTTCCCACCATCAGCATCACCAGCATCACCGACATGACGCAGAACATGAACGCCCCCACCGTACCGACTCCCGGAAACAGAAACCAGGCACACACCAGATAAACCGCGGAAATCAGGAAAAAGTCGATAAAGGGATGCGCCATCGTAACCAGCATACCGCGGTTCGGAGAGCGCAAGCCGCGCTCGATCACCAGTGCCGAGGTGAAAATTTCGACCAACACCAAACGCCGGACGACAATAACCACGGTAAGCAGCAGCAGAATATAGGCCAGTCCCGGAATGTAATCTCGCAACAGCATCGTTCCAATGCCGACCGAACCGAAAAAGGCGGCGAGGGCATAGAGCCACAAGGTCGTTTTCCGCTGCCCGTTGGTTTTGCGGAACAACCGGTGGTGCAAATGATCCTGGTCTCCGCTCATGATCCCCGGCGCCTGCCGGTCGAGCATGCGGCGGGCCCCCCGCCGCCAGATCGCCAGCATCACGTCGAAAATCGGCACACCGACCGCGAGCAACGGGAACACCAGAGAAGTCACCGTCACGATTTTGTCCAGCGGAGCCAGCGCGATGATTGCGAACATCAACCCCAGGAAAGTACTGCCGGTGTCCCCCAGGAAGATCCGCGCCGGATGGAAATTGTAACGCAGGAAGCCCGCGCAGGAAGCCGCCAGGATCAGCATCGCAAGCGCATTGAGGGGGACTCCCCCCCGGAAGAAAAACCAGGTGAACATGCAAACCGCCGAAATAATCGCCAGCCCGGAAGCAAGCCCGTCGAGCCCGTCGATCAGGTTGAAGGCATTGATGATCCCGATCACCCATATTTCGGTAAGCAGCAGTGCAATATACCACGGGACCACGAATTCGAAAAGGACAAAACTGTTTTTGTTGAAGTACCAGACGATCGCGCCGACGAACAGTTGAACCGCCAGTTTGATCCATGACTTGAGTTCATGCCGGTCGTCGATCAATCCGAGGATCAGCAGCGGCAGCGCCGGGGTGAAAATGCGGAAGAAGAAATAAAGACTCTCACTCAAGTTCGATTGAGTAAAACAATAGAACAGCAAAGTGCCGAAAAAAGACAGCGCAACCGCAATCCCCCCCCCGCGCGGAATCGGCTTTTTGTGGATATGCCGTCCCCCGGGCTTGTCGATATAGCCGAGTTTCGGCAATATCCGAATGCAGAGCGAAGTAAGAAGCAGCGATACGATCAACGCGATCAGGGGATACCCGGCCAGGCCGACGTAGAAAGCAAAGAACGCACCCATAAACCAATCCTGAAATTAATCCGTCGAATAAGACGCTGTTAATATAGCAGTCCAAGCGCCGAAATTCAAATCCAGTCGGCCCCGGTACGGTTTATTACCGGAACGATGCCAAAAAAATCATCATTTTCTAAAAAATCGGCATAAGAAAAAATGCGCCGGAAACAAAAATCATGTTTCCGGCGCACGATTCGGCTTTTTACGCCCAGATCGAATCCTCGTCGGTGAACGGGATTTTGACCGTGCTTTTTTCCTTGTCCGACTTGTACATCGCCAGCGCGATTTCAAGCGTGCCGCGGACGGCGTCGCAGGGAATGCAGACCTCGCGGCCGTCGCGGATCGCGTCGACGCAATCGTCGATCACGAACTGGTGGTCTTCACTCGGCAAAGCGCGCGGATCGCCGCCGGCGGTCGCCGCGGCGGAGCCGGATTTGCGGATCGCCTCGTCTTCAGCGCGTTCGTCCTTGAACTTCCAGACCGCCATCGAGGTGCCGGCCATCACGGCGGTGCCGTCGGTGCCGTAGACTTCGATCCGGACGTCATTGCCGGGCCAGAGGGCGGTGCTCGCCTGGACGTGCCCGGTGACGCCGTTCTCAAAGAGAATGCTGGCGTCGAGGGTGTCTTCCAGCGACACGTCGGGATGGGCGAGGTTGCACATTGCGGCGCTGACTTCCGCGCCGCGTCCCATCAGGTAGTGAAGGATGTCGATGTAGTGGAAGGCGTGCTGGATGGTGACGCCCGCGCCGCATTTGCGGTTGGAGCGCCAGGCGTCCATCTTGTAATAATCGGCGTTGCGGTACCACTTCATCTGGACGTCGACGCGCAGGATTTTGCCGAAGCGGTCGCTGTCGAGCGCGGCTTTGATGTGGCGCATGGGGGGACGCATCCGGCTCTGGACGAAGATCCCGAATTTAACGCCGGCTTTTTTGCAGGCTTCGATCATCTGATCGGTTTCGGCCAGCGACATGGCCGGGGGTTTTTCGCACATCACGTGTTTGCCGGCGGCGGCGGCTTTGAGGACGAACTGGGTGTGGAGGTGATTGGGGGTGACCACGCTGACGACGTCGACGCGCGGGTCGGCGAGCATGGCGTCGAAGTCGCTGTAGACTTTTGCGCCGGGCGCGTAGTCGTCGACCAGTTTTTGCGCGTTTTCGGTACGGACGTCGCAGACGGCGACGAGTTCCGCTTTTTCTGATTTGCGCAATGCGTCGGCATGCAGTCCGGAAATCATTCCGGCGCCCAGGAGGCCAAAGCCAAGTTTCTTCATGTGTAGTCTCCGGTTGTGGTTGTAGCCAGTATCCCGAGGCCGACGGTCGGCCGGGATTCCAAAGGGCAGCGCCCTTTGGCGGTGTGCGAGGTGGAACCTCGCCGTTCTCGCCCGGGCGCAGCCCAGCTCAAGAAACGCGACGTAAGTCGCGGTGCGGAGCCCGGTCCGAGCGGAGGCCGTCAGGCCGGAGCGACCGTTCCACTGCTTCGCTCGATGTCGTCCGCCGGCTTCGCCTCGGCTGCCGACCTCGCTTTCGCAGAGCGGAGTGGGCTCCGCCCACATTAGGGGGAGCGCTCCGCTTAGCTTCGCTCCGGTGGAGCCGGAGCGACCAGGGGTATTCGCCTCCTGGACGGCGCCTCCGTACGACGGAGGGCGGGCCGCAAGCTTCGCTTGCTCTTTTTTTATTTTTATTTTTTTCAGGGGTGGAGAATGACCTTCAGCGCCTTCTGCGCCTCGATCTCGGCGAACGCCTTCTCCCAATCCGCCAGCGGCATCCGGTGCGAAATCACCTTCTCCGCCGGCAGCAGCCCGGCGCCGGCAAGGTCGATCGCACGGTTCCAGCTCGTGTAACTCGTCGACATCCCGAAATGAATGTCCAACGACTTGAACGAACACTTTTCCCACGGGAATTCCACCGGACGCCCGGCAGTCAAACCGATCGCCAAAAGCTTCGCCTTCTTGCGCGCCAGATCCGGCATGCCCGCAATCGCGCGCGGCGCGCCGGAACAGTCGATCACCAGATCCGCCCCGATACCGTTGGTCAGATCCATCACGGTCTGGGTCAGGTCCTGCTTGGCGACGTTGAGCACGGTGTTGAAACCGAGCTCCTTCGCCTTGTCGAGACGCATCCCTTCATCCGGCGGCGCACCCGCCATCACGATATGACGCGCGCCCGCCGCCTTGGCGACCAGGCCGGACAGCAAGCCGATCGGGCCGGGGCCGATGATCACCACGAAATCGCCCGCGATAATCTGACCGCGTTCGATCACATCGTGAACCGCGTTGGCGGTCGGCTCCATCACCGCGGCGGTGTCGAAGTCCATCGACGCCGGAATCCGGTGCAAAAGCTGTTCCGGCATCGCCAGATATTTGGCGAAACTGCCGTTGATCCCCCAGCCGGGACTGCGCTTCGAGGGACAAATCTGCGGATTGCCGGTACGGCAGAGATAGCAGACCCCGCAATGACGGGTATGAGGTTCGCCGACCACCCGGTCGCCGACCTGATAGTATTTGCAGTCCGGTCCGAGCTCGACCACCACCCCGGCGAATTCATGGCCGAGGATCACCGGTGGCCAGTAGGGAAAATGGTCATCGCGCACGTGAATGTCGGTGCCGCAAATGCCGGTCGCCTTGATCTCGAGCAGAACTTCGCCCGGACCCGGCTTCGGCTCCGGCATGTCCATGAACTCCAGAAAGCCTTTGCCCTTCTGAGTCTTAACCAATGCTTTCATTCTCTTTATCTCCTTTTGCGGCGGCCCGGAATGGACCGCCGGAGTTTCACTCTTACGCTTCGCCGCAGAAACCGGCGATGTATTCAACCAGCACCTTGGCGGTTTCACCGATGCTGGCGACTTCGATGTGTTCATGGATCGAATGCGCCACCTTGAGCGTACCCGCGCCGAGAACCACGGTCGGGATGCCGAGCTGGTTGTTGTAGAACCAGGCGTCGCACGACGCCGTGAAGGCGTCGATCCGGAGCGGAACCTTGACCGCTTCGGCCGCTTTCAGCAGTCCCTGCGGCAGTTCGTGATCGGGGTCGACCACGCTGCAGTCGTGACGGTACATGAAAGTCAGCTCGAAATCGCTATCCTTAAGACCGCCCGCGATCAGCGCCGCTTTCATTTCGGCGCAAATCTCTTCCTTGGTCTTGTTGGGGAGGAATCCAAGCACGCCTTCCAGCAACGCCGTATTGGGCGCGGCCGCCGGCCAGTTGCCCGCGATCAATTTCCCGAAGGTAATCGGCATCGGATTCGGATATGGATCGAAGAGCGGGAACCCGCGCGAAGCCGCGAGGAGTCCGGCGTGGTATTTCTCCAGCATCCCGATCGCGTCGCGCGCCATCAGCAATGCGCTCTTGGTCTGCCCCGCCTGGCCGCTGTGGCCGGCGACGCCCTTGAAGGCGATCTTGAACCACACCGCGCCGCGGATCGAGGTCAGGATACGAGACTCGGTCGGCTCGAGGACGATGCACGCATCGGCCTTCTCCCCGGTCCGGGCCATCGCCAGCGATCCGTTGCCGCCGTTCTCTTCCTCATTGACGAGGTGGGCGACGATGTCGCCGGCGAACTTGAGGCCGAGTTTTTCGATCACTTTGCAGACAAGGTAAAAAACCGCAACCTGCCCCTTGTCGTCGCAAGCGCCGCGTCCGTAGACTTTGCCGTCTTCGACGCGCGGGTTCCACGCTTCGGTCATCCCCTCCGACGGCGGAACCGTGTCGGTGTGGGCGTTGAACATCAGCTTGCGGCCCTTGCCCGCGCCCGGAATCCGGATGCGCAAGTTGAAACGGCCGTCGTAGACGATGCCGGGAACGGGATCGCAGAAGTCGGGGTCTTTGCGGATCTCATTGGACATATTGACCCGCTCGACTTCGACCGGGAGACCGGCGAACGCCTTCTCGAGGAACAGCATTTCGTCATGTTCCTGCCCCGGCGTCGACGGGAAACGCATGATGTCGCAGAGGAACTGTTGCGCTTGCGGCAAGAGTTCGGCGACGGCGCATTCGATTGTTTTGCGGTCGATCATTTGGCGAGTTCCATCATCACTTTTTCGAAGATTTCGCAGCTTTCGTCGATCTGCGCCTTGGTGACGACCAGCGGCGGAGCGACGCGCATCACGTTGCCGAAGCGGCCGACCGAACCGATCAGGACGCCGTTTTCGGCGCAGCGGTCGATGATCGCGTGAATCATATCGCCGGACGCGGGTTCCTTGGTGGTCTTGTCCTTGACGATTTCAATGCCGTTGACGAGGCCCATGCCGCGGACGTCGCCGATGATCGGGCACTTCTTGGCGATCTTCTGGAGCTTCGACTTCATGTATTCGCCCATCTTCGCCGAGTTTTCGACCAGCTTTTCTTCCTTGAAGATATCGAGAATCGCCGGAACCGCCGCCGAGGCGACCGGGTTGCCGCCGAGGGTCGACGACATTTCGCCGCGGCCGAAGGCGCTGAAGACATCGTCGGTCGCGATCACCGCCGAAACCGGCGCGCCGCAGCCGATGCCCTTGCCGAGCGTGATGATATCGGGCTTCAGCCCTTCGTGTTCACAGGCGAACATCTTGCCGGTACGGCCGTGGCAGGCCTGGACTTCGTCGAGGGTGAAGAGGAGGTTGTTCTTGCGCGCCCACTTTTCCAACGCGGCAAGCCAGCCCGCCGGCGGGAAAATGAAGCCGCCCGCGCCCTGGTAGGGCTCGACGATCAGACCGGCCAGGCTGCCGGTCGAGTTCGCGGCGATCACGCTGTCGAGGTAGGTGAAATACTTCTTGAATTCCGGGCCGTCCTTGCAAAAGCCGAGGTCGTCGCGGTAGGGGTTCGGGAAAATCGCCCGGATCACGCCCGGAACGGTCGGGCCGAAACCCTTCTTGGGGCCCATCAGGCCGCCCGCCGACGAAGCCATCGCGGTCTTGCCGTGGAAGCCGCCTTCGAAAGCGAGGATTTCAAATTTGCCGGTGCGGCGCTTCATCATCCGCATCGCGACTTCGGTCGCTTCCGCGCCGGTCGAGAAGAAGAAGCACTTGCCCATGTGTTTGGGGGCGACCTTCATCAGCGCCTTGCCGGCGTCGACGCGGTAGCGGGTCGGGCACTCGTAGTTGTTGATCAGCTTGGCAGTCGCTTCCTGCAGCGCCTTCACCAGTTTGGGATGGCAGTGGCCGACGTTGGTCACCAGAACGCCGCTGGTCCAGTCGATGAATTTGTTGCCGTCGACGTCGGTGACGATGCAGCCTTCGCCCTTTTCCCACACGGTCGACGCCTGGTAGCCGCAGACGTCCGCTTCGTACTTGTGCCACTCCTGGAGAAGCTTGGCGCTCTTCGGTCCCGGAATCGCGGTTTTGACACAGCTCTGTTTCATGGTTCTCTTTGTCCTTTATTGACTAAAGTTTAGGTTACTTTTTGTTTTTCGGTCTTTCCCCAAGAGCTGCTTCGCTCGATGTCGTCCGCCGGCTTCGCTGCGGCTGCCGACCTCGCTTTCGCAGGATGGTGTCGGCTCCGCCGACTTTGGGGGGAGCGCTTCGCTTACCTTCGCTCCGGTGGAGCCGGAGCGACCAGGGGTGTTCGCCCCCTGGACGGCGCCTCCGTACGACGGAGGGCGGGGTTGGCGCTTCGCGCTTTTTTTTATTTTTTTAATTCTTTAATCGAGTTCACCACGCAACGGGCACTGCGTCCGTTGAACGCTGAAACGATGTCCGCCAGGATGCTCTCCCGGATCTCCCACCCCGCCTCTTCACTCGCCCACCCCATGTGAGGCGACAAAATCGCGTTCTCCAACCCGAAAAGCTCATAATCCGGCGCCGGCGGCTCCACATCGAACACGTCGATCGCCGCACCCGCAATCCGCTTCTCGCGCAGCGCCGCCGCCAACGCCGGGGTATCCACCATCGGCCCGCGGGCAGTGTTGACCAGATACGCGGTCGGCTTCATCAAGCCGATCGTTTCGGCGTTGACGATCCGGCGCGTCTCGTTGTTGAGCGGAGTGTGAACGGTGATGAAGTCCGAAGTCTTGAACAGCGTCGCCTGGTCGACGAAACGCAAGCCCTGCTCTTCAAGCTCGGTTTTGCGGTCGGAACACATGTGCGGATCGCAGGCGATGATCCGGAAACCGAAGCTCCGGAGCTTGCGGAACACCCGGCTGCCGATCCGGCCCACGCCGAGAATCCCGAGGGTCTTGCCGTCCAGGCGGTAGACCGGGAAGAGATTGCTGAAATCCCACGCTCCCGCCGCGCTCGACTTCTCGAGGCAGGTCCGGGCGCGGAACAAGTGACGGGCGCAAGCGAAAATCAACGCGATCGCGTGCTCGGCCACGTCTTCCTTGCAGTAATCGGGCTGGTAGGCGAACTGAATGCCGTAGCGCGTGCAAGCTTCCACGTCGACGTTGTCGTAGCCGATGCCGTGACGGATCACGAGCTTGCAGCGGGTCAGGCGCTTCAGCAGCGAATCGGTCATTTTGACCATGTTGACGACGATCACATCGGCGTCCTTGATCGCCTCGTAGACTTCGTCCTCGGGCTTGAATTTGAGCTGGAAAGCTTCGAAGTCGATACCGAGCGCGGCGAGTTTTTCGGCTTCATACGCGAGATCGGGCTCGATGTAGTCGGTGATGACTGCTTTGAAATTGGCCATTTTCTGTTTCTCCAAAAGTGATGATTACTGGTATTTGACCTGTTCGGATTTGCCCGAATTCGCGGCGCGGTAGATCGCTTCGACCACCTCGAGCACCTTGACCGCGTCGTCGCCGCCGACAAAGGCTTTGTAGTCGCCGTCAATGATCTGCCGGGCGATTTCGTTGACGTATTCAAGACCGAGCGAGCCGCAATAGCCGGGCACCGCGTCGAGTTCGAATTCAATGACCTGGCGGGGCGCGCCCCCGAACTTGGGATGGTTGCTGCAGATCATCATCGTCTGCTTGGTCCCCTCGAAAGCAGGGGTGAAGTTGATGCAGCCGAGCGTCCCGCGCAAGCTCAAATACAGGTCGCGGCCGAAGGGATAACTGTCGGGAACCGTGTAGCTGATGTCGAGCGCCAGCGTCGCGCCGTTTTCAAAGGTCGCGATGGCGAAGGAGTTGTCCTCGATCTTGTACGCCGGGTTGGCCCGGACGTTCTTGCCGATCACTTCCTTGATTTCGGAACCGAGCAGCCAGCGGTAGAGGTCGATCCAGTGGACGCCGAGGTTGTACATCGGTCCGCCGCCGGACTTGGCGGGGTCGAGCATCCATTCGCTGTTGCCCTCGATGTAGCGGTGCAAGCCGCCCGCGGCGCAGCGGCCTTCGCAGCCGACGATCTGGCCGAGGATGCCGGAATCGATCGCTTCCTTCATCTTGCGGGTCACCGGGTGGTAGCGCCAGAGGTAGGGGGTCGAAAAAAGAACATTGTTTTTGGCGCACGCGGCGGCAACGGCGGCGGCGGCTTCCGAGGTATTGGCGACCGGCTTCTCCACCACCACGTGAATGCCGCGCTCGGCAGCGGTGACACCGGCGGCGGCGCAGTCGCAGTGCGGCAGGAAAATATAGACGAGATCGAGCTTTTCACTCTCAAGCATCAGCTTCCAGTCGGCATAGGTTTTGACGTTGAACTGGCTCGAAAAGCTTTCGCGCAGCGCCGCATTGGCGTCCATCGCCGCGACCACCTTGGTGTGGGGGCTTTTCTTGAAGTGGGGCATATAGGTGAAGGGATGCAGATGTCCGAGACCGATGATGCCGACATTGAGAACACGTGCCATAGTTAAAACTCCTATTCTTTAAATGAGTTCGATTTCCGTTTCGACGCCCTTGCGCTCGGCGGAGAGATAAGCGGCGTAAATCGCCGCGGTGGTGTCGCAGGCCAGCTCCAGCTCCGACTGCGGCTGGACGCCGCGGGCGGCGGAGAAGACAAAGTCCTGCAATTCCCCCTGATAGCCCATGGTGAGCGCCTCCGCCGGAGCGGCGGGCGTCCAGCCGCTCCTGGTGCTGATTTTCTCCATGAGATAGATGTCTTGAAAGGTCTCTTCGCGCGGGTTGTAAACATCCATCAGGCCCGACGGGCTCAAATTCGCCCGCGTCCGGTGGTTGTTGGCAAAAATTTCGACAAAATCGTAGATGCCGCCAAGCACTACCTCGCCGGTCATCACATCGGCGACGGTGCCGTCGGCAAAGGTGATGTGCATCACGCCATAGTCCTCGATGTCGCGGTAATCGGTCCGGATCACCCCTTCGTCGCGGTAGCCGGGAAGCCGGGTGAGTTCATGCACGCGGGCGCTCACCGTCGCGGGACGGATCGGCTTGCCGATGCGGACCAGGCCCTCGACGCGCTTGAGGTCGAGAATAGCGCCGAGGGGATGGCAGCCATTGCCGATCAGCGAACCGCCGCCGGCCTGGCTCCAGATGCCGTAGACGCTCGAGGCGGAGCCGTTGTGGGACTCTTCGCCGGTCATGCGCAGGATCTGGGCGCCGGTCTTTTCGAGGATTTCTCGCTCTTTCTGGATGCCGGGGGCGTAGACGAAGTTTTCGGCATAGCCGAAGGAGACGCCGGAATCGGTCACCGCTTTGGCAATGCGGCGGAGGCGCTCGAGGACCTCGCGGAACATCGGCTCCTTGGGGGCGGCGTTGCCGTAAAATTGCTCCGGATCGCCGGAGCCGAAGCAGCCGGTGAGCGGTTTTTCACAGATGATGTGCTTGCCCGCGCGGGCGGCGCCTATGATCTGTTCTTCGTGGGCATAGGGGGGAGAGCAGACGTCGAGAAGGTCGATTTCCTGCATCATCGCCTCGACGGAGTCGAAGACCCGGATGCCGTGTTTGCGCCCGAAAGCCTCGCGGCTGGCGGCGCGGCGTGAAACGACCCCCGCGATTTCAACCTCGACGCCGTAGACGCGCCGAAGCGACTCGACGTGAAATTCCCCGGCAAAACCGGTTCCGACCAGACCGACCCTGATTTTCTTCGCCATTTTGACACTCCCTCAATATCATCTAATCTAAACGTCTTTTGCAAAAAGTCAAGCCGTAAAACAGCCCGGATTCAAGAATATGTGAATGAAAGTGAATCAAATCGAAAAAGTGATCCTCCGGGTTTGACTTTTCCGGCTGAGCGCCTATAGTAAAGCCGTATGGTCCACTTACTATATAACCTGAGGGAAAAAACATGAGCAAACTTGTCATCCGTCCGGCCGAAGAGTGCAAATACGACATTCTGTCACTCGGCGAAATCATGCTGCGCTTCGATCCGGGCGACGAGCGGATTCACACCACGCGTCAGTTCACGGTCTGGGAAGGCGGCGGCGAATACAACGTCGCGCGCGGCATGCGCCGCTGCTTCCGTCTGCGGGCGGCGGTGGCGACTGCGTTCGCCGACAACCCGGTCGGCCGTTTGCTCGAAGACTTCATCCTTCAGGGCGGCGTGGACACGAGCTTGATCAAATGGATGCCCTATGACGGCATTGGCCGCAACGTCCGCAACGGTTTCAACTTCACCGAGCGCGGCTACGGCATTCGCGGCGCGCGCGGTTGTTCGGACCGCGGGAATACGGCGGCGTCGCAGCTGAAGGCGGGCGACATTGATTTCGACTACATTTTCGGCAAGCTGGGCGTCCGCTGGTTCCATACCGGCGGGATTTACGCGGCGTTGTCGGAGACCACGCCGGACGTGGTGATCGAGGCGTTGAAGGCGGCGAAGACGTACGGCA
>JAVBUI010000303.1:0-9902 GCA_031555495.1 Victivallaceae bacterium
ACCGAGGGCTTCGGCAACGCAAGCGGCGGCTCCGGCTCCGCAAGCCCCGAACGCGAAACCGCCGTGGGCGCGCGGCCAGTGATCCGCGAACTGGAACTGCCGTATCCTCCGAGCGTGAACCACTACTACCGGCACGTCGGCTCCCGTGTGCTCATCAGCCGCGAGGGGCGGCGTTACCGGGAGCTGATCGTGGCGCGGCTGAAAGCCGAAAGGTCGGCGATGTTCACCGGCCCGGTCGAGCTTGAAATCGAGCTGTATCCGCCCGACCGGCGCCGCCGCGATCTCGACAACGCGCTCAAGTGTCTCTTGGACGCGTTCACGCACGGAGGACTTTACGAAGACGACAGCCTGATCGCGAAGCTGACCGTCATCAAACGCGAACCCATGCCGCCCGACGGACTGGCATTCATAAGGATTCAACCATGGAACGAAGACAAAACAACGGACGGCGATGCCAAATCGTGCAGGCATTCGTCCTGACCATAACGGACGACGCCGAGCGGCTGGCATGCTTTCTTTATATGAAAAATTACACCGACAATCAGGTGCGCCGCCACCTCGGCATCAACCGTCCGCGCCTTGAGCTGCTGAAACTGAAAATCGCCCTTGACCTGAGAAACGCCGGTATACGGAACTGACGGAGAAGGTTATGGAACTACGACCGTATCAGCAAGCCGCGGTTGATGCGGTCTATGAGCATCTTCGCGGCAAGGAAACCAATCCGTGCATCGTCCTGCCGACCGGCACGGGAAAGAGCGTCGTCATCGCGAAGATCGTCCGGGACGCGGTGATGAACTGGAACGGACGGGTGCTGAGCCTGGCGCATGTCAAGGAGTTGCTGGAGCAGAACGCCGCTAAAATCAGGCTCCTTTGCCCGGATATTCCGGTGGGGATTTTTTCCGCCGGGCTGAAATCCCGCGACACCCGCGAAAACGTGATCGTCGCCGGGATTCAGAGCGTCCACGACAAGGCTTGCGAACTTGGAGCGTTCGATCTCATCGTCATCGACGAGGCGCATCTGATCGCCCCCGACGGCGACGGGATGTACCGCACATTCCTCAATGACATGAAGGTGGTGAACCCGAACGTCCGGCTGATCGGGCTTACCGCGACGCCGTACCGGCTCAAGGGCGGACTGATCTGCCAACCGGAGAATCTTCTGAACGAGGTCTGTTACGAAGCCGGTTTGAAAGAGATGATTTTGCAGGGATACCTTGCGCCGCTGACCTCCAAAGCCGGACGCGCGGCGGCGAAACTGGACGAACTTCATATCCGGGGCGGCGAGTTCATCAACGACGAGATCGCCGCCGCGATGGATACCGAGGAATTGGTCGCCGCCGCCTGCCGCGAAATCGCGGAGCTGACCCGCGATCGCAAATCGGTGCTGGTTTTCACGACCTCGGTGGAGCATTGCCGCCACGTCGCCGAAAAACTCGCGGCATATTCCGGGATGGAATGCGGGATCGTGACCGGAGACACGCCGCAGGGCGAACGCGCCGAACTGATTGCGCGATTCAAGGGCGAACTGGTTCCGGACGACTTTTTCAGCTTCAAAAAGCCGCTGAAATTCCTGGCGAACGTGAACGTGCTGACCACCGGTTTCGACGCGCCCAACACCGACTGCGTGGTCTTGCTCCGCCCGACCAACTCGGCGGGGCTGCTGGTGCAGATGGCCGGGCGCGGCACCCGGCTTTCGCCCGAAACCGGCAAGACCGACTGCCTTCTATTGGACTACGGTGAAAACATCCTCCGGCATGGCCCTTTGGACATGATCGCCGTCCGGGACAAAACTCCCGGCGGCGGCGAGGCTCCGGCGAAGACTTGTCCCGATTGCCAGTCGGTGATTCACGCGGCGTACCGCTCGTGTCCCGACTGCGGTTACGAATTCCCGGAACCGACGAGCAACCTTTCTCAGAGTGCCTCGACCGCCGGGGTGCTTTCGGGGCAGACCGCTTACACGGATTACGACGTCGCGGAGGTCTTTTACGCCGTTCACGAGAAGCGTTACGCCGATCCCGACACGCCGAAAACCGTCCGCGTCGATTACCGCATCGGCTTCAACGAGTTCAAAAGCGAGTGGATTTGCCCGGAACATACCGGTTACGCCCGTGACAAGTTCGTGAAATGGTGGCGTGAACGCGCCGCCCTCGGAGCACCGCTCCCGTCGACCGCCCGTGAAGCCGTCGCCCTTGCGCAACAAGGCGCACTCGCCGAGCCGAAATCGATCACCGTTAAGACGGTCGCCGGGGAGAAGTTCGACCGCATTACCGGCTGGTGGCTGAAGCCGCGCCCCGATTACGTTCAGAATGAGGATTGGCAATCCGATGATTTCGACGATGATGAAATTCCGTTTTAACCAAAGGTGAAAAATGAATGTTCTATGGTTTTCCGCGGGCGTGTCCAGCGCCGTCGCCGCCTATCTCTGCCGCGATGAACTGGACGAGATTATCTACCAGCATATCGACGACCAGCACCCCGATTCGCTGCGCTTTTTGCGCGACGTCGAAGCGTTGCTCGGCAGAAAAATAACCGTCCGGCAGTCGCCCTATAAAAACGTCGAGAGCGTTTGCCAGAGGTACAATTACGTCAACAGCAACGGCTTCGCGAAATGTACCGAAGTCCTGAAAAAGAGAGAGCGCAAGGCGTGGGAGTACGAAACCGCCGAAGACGATCTCACCTACTATTGGGGCATCGATTGCGGCGAGTCCGGGCGATGCGCCGGAATCGAAAACGCGATGCGGAAACAGAAGCACCGTTTTCCGCTGATCGAGCGTGATTTGGTCAAGCAGGACTGCCACGCCATCGCCGCCCGGCTCGGGTTGAGACGTCCGGCGATGTACGATCTCGGCTATCACAACAACAACTGCGTCGGCTGCGTCAAGGGCGGCAAAGGTTACTGGAACAAAATCCGGATCGACTTTCCGGAGGTGTTCGCCGCCCGGTCGAAAATGGAACGCGAAATCGGGCGCAGTTGCATCAACGGCGTGTTCCTCGACGAACTCGATCCGAACGCCGGACGGCACGAGCCGCCCATCGAAATCGACTGCGGCATTATGTGCGAAATCAATATTTGAAGGAGACAAGCGATTATGAAACTCGAAACCGTGCTGGCGCTGGTCATGGCCGAATGCGGTCGCGCCGAGAAAATCCATCCGGTCTGGCCGTGGGATCATGTCCATCAGGGAGCCGTGGTCGTCGAGGAGGCCGGGGAACTTCTGCAGGCGACCTTGAACCCCCGCGAGGGCAAGGGAACCAAGCGCCCTATGATCACCGAAGCGGTTCACACCGCCGCCATGGCGATCCGCTTCCTGCAAAACATCGAACCGGACGAAACGAATGATTGACCAGACGGAAATCACACGCGCGCTTCGTTTGTGGTTCCGTCCAGGCGATGTTTTCGAAGTCCGGGTGCTCGACGCGGTGACCGCCGATTATATGCGGCCGCACGTCGAATCCGGCTACTTCGATTACGAACACATCGGCGATGTGCCGAACGCATTGGCGAAGCTCCGTTCCAGCCGGGGCGTGTACGTCACGCTCAATCCGGTGAACCCGGCGCTGTTGGCGCGGGCGAAGAACCGGATCCGCAGCGCGGGACGTGATCCCACTTCGACCGACGCAGACGTTCCGCGCCGCCGCTGGCTGCCCGTCGACTGCGACGCCGAGCGCCCCGCCGGGATCTCGAGCAGCGACGAGGAACACGAAGCCGCCCTGGCGAAAGCGCGTGAAATCAAAGCCGGACTGGCGCAGCTCGGCTGGCCGGACCCGGTCATGATCGACTCCGGCAACGGGGCGCAACTCCTCTACGCCGTCGACCTCCCGGCGCGGGATGACGGACTGGTGCAAAAGTGCCTTGCCGAGCTTGCAACCGCCGGGGACGAACGGGTGAAGATCGACCTCTCGGTTCACAACCCGGCCCGGATCTGGCGCTTGCCCGGCACCATGAACTGTAAGGGCGACGACACTCCCGACCGTCCGCACCGCATGGCGAAAATCCTCTCCATACCGGAAGCTCCGGAACCCGTGCGCCGGGAACAGTTGGAGGCGATCCTCCGTCCGGCGGAAGCCGTTGCGCCGCCATCATCGGAATCGGCTTTCGATCTCGACGGCTGGATCGCCGCGCACTGCCCGGAACTTGAAGCGCCGCGCCCGTGGAAGGACGGCAGACGATGGATCTTTCCGGTCTGCCCGTTCAATCCGGCGCACACCGACAAGTCGGCGGTGCTGATCGAACATGGCTCCGGCGCGGTTTCGTTCCGCTGCCACCACAACGGCTGCGCGGGGAAAGACTGGCGCGACCTGCGCGACCTCCTCGAACCCGGCTGTTACGATGCGGCGAAACCGGATCCGGGGATCGACCTTTCCGGCATTCTGAAACAACCGCAACCCGTCTCCGCGCGGCAGGAGTCCGGCGGTGTGCCGTTCCCGGCGGAGCTGTTCCATGTTCCCGGCTTCGTGTCGGAGGTGATGGAGTTCTGCATGGACACCGCGCCTTACCCGAACCGTCCGCTGGCGTTCGCCGGGGCGGTGGCGTTGCAGTCGCAACTCTCCGCCCGCAGGGTCGAAGCGCCCGGAGGCATCCGGACGAATCCCTACATCGTCGCGCTGGCGAAGTCCGGCTGCGGCAAGGATCATCCGCGCAAAGTCAACAACCGCGTGATGTGCCTTGCCGGGATCGGCAACGAGCTGATCGAAAACGTGGCCAGCGGCCAAGCGCTGGAAGACACGCTCATCCAAACCCCCGCCGTGCTTTGGCAGTCGGACGAGTTCTATTCGGTGCTGCAGGAGGTCGCCAACGACCGGACGGGGCAGAAAGAGACCATCATGAAGTATCTTCTGTCGTTCTTCACCTCGGCGAATATCGAATACGCGCCGCGTGTCAAAGTCGGACGGGAAGCTGCGAAAATCAGTTGTCCGAACCTGACTCTGATGGGAAGTTGCACGCCCGGAGGCTTTTTCGATTCGCTCAACGAACGGATACTGGCGCACGGCATGTTCAGCCGCACGACCTTGGTCAACGCCGATTCCCGCGGCAAAGGGCAGCTCCCCGGCGATCTGCGGAACGTACCGGACTCCATCGCCGACCGGGCGAAGATGTGGGTGGATTTCCGCCCGACCGGCAGCGGCAACCTTGATATAAAGGCGACGACCGTAGCCATGACGCCGGACGCGAAGAAGCTGCTTGCCGCCGTCCAGAACGAAGCCGACGAGGAGTATGCCAGGATAGAACGTGTCGAGAACTGCGACTGGAAAATGGCGATCTGGAGCCGTGCCTGCGAACACGTCACCCGCTACGCCCTGATCCACGCCTGTTCCGAAGCCGCGACTCCGGACGGCGTAATCATCACCGAAGCCGCGATCCGATGGGCGAAGAAATTCATCTGGTGGGAGGCCGCGAACAAAATCGCCATGACCGAAAACCACTACCACGAATCCGAGTTCGAACGGTATTCGGAAGAGATTGTCGGTATCCTGGAAAACTGGCATCGGAACAAGGGATACGACGCTCCCATGCCCGGCTGGCTGTTCAACCGGAAGACGAAGAAGTTCCCGCCAAAAGTCCTCGGCGCCGTTCAGCAGAGCCTGATTCTGCAGGAACGAATGGAGTGCGTGCCGTTCGACAACAACGGCAAAACCGGAGTCATGTACCGTCTTCGGACGGAAGCGTTCAATAAGAGTCAATAAGGATCAACAGGGAAAACCTTATTGACGCTGTCGACTTCTTATTGACGCTGGAAAAGTCAATAAGGCAAAGGGTGAAAAGAGTAGTATTTGAGGTTAAATAATATAAAAAAATTCTCTTTACCCCTTATTGACCTTATTGACGATACCCTTCGTGACTATAATTCCATCCAATGCCCCTTGAGCTCAAGCCCCCCGGTTTCCCGCGCTCGTTCTCGTTAGGGCATGGTCAATAAGGTCAATAGGATCAATAAGGCCGCCGACCATCGCCGCACAAACGCGCCGTGTCGTTTTCCGCCGCCGAACCGAACGGGAAGCCGACCTCGGCGACGTTGCGCGACACGGCCCGTGGAAAGCTGTTCAAATCGCGTCCAGGGCGGGTTGAGCGAGACCCTATCCGGCCTCGGGCGGTTCCCCCCTGACCCGATCACCCCGGCAGGGCGCGGGAAGGACTCGGCCTGTTAAAGACAGTTTCCGTAACCGGCGGAGAAGTTTTTGGCGCGACGAGTGATGATTCTCTTGACCTAAAATTCCTTATTTTCTGTCATCAAATGTATTTATTTGTTGACGCATTTTCAATTGCAATCTCAAAGGACAAAAATATGCAAATCACCACTATGAAGATCGCCGACATCCGCCCGTATGACAAAAATCCGCGCATCAACGACGGCGCGGTGGAGGCGGTGGCGAACTCGATCCGGGAATTCGGTTGGAGGTCGCCGATTGTCGTGGATCGGGACTTCGTCATCGTCTGCGGACATACGCGTTACAAGGCGGCACAGTCGCTTGGACTGGAGGAGGTTCCGGTTCATGTGGCGGACAACCTTACCCCCGAACAGATCCGGGCGTATCGCATTGCCGACAACAAGACCGCCGAGATCGCCGAGTGGAACTATGAGCTGCTGCCGCTCGAAATCAAAGAATTGCAGAATGTCGATTTTGATTTATCGCTGCTTGGATTCGACACGGACGAGCTGGACAAGCTTCTGAACGGCGAGATGGAAGATACGGTCGCGGACGGCGAAACCGATCCGGATGCGGTTCCCGAAGCGCCGGAGGAGCCGGCCAGCAGGCGCGGCGAAATCTACCGCCTCGGTAGTCATCTTTTGATGTGCGGCGACGCGACCAATGCCGACGATGTGGCGGCTCTGGCGGGCGAAAGCAAAGCCGATCTCTGGCTGACCGATCCGCCGTATAACGTGGCGTATTCAAACAGCCTCGGACAAACCATCGAAAACGACAACATGGACGACGGTGCGTTCCGAAAATTCCTGAACGACAGCTTTATCCAGGCGGTGGAGGTGCTGAACCCGGGCGCGTCGTATTACATTTTCCACGCCGATACAGAGGGGTACAACTTTCGGGGAGCCTGCCGCGATGTCGGGCTGAAAGTCCGCGAGTGCCTGATCTGGGTGAAGAACGCGCTGGTTCTGGGGCGGTGCGACTATCATTTTCGGCACGAGCCGTGTTTGTACGGTTGGAAGGACGGAGCGGCGCACAGCTGGTATTCCGACCGTTGCCAGACCACCGTCTTGGAGTTCCATAAGCCGACCAAGAACATCGGCCACCCCACCGCCAAGCCGGTCGAGCTGCTGGTGTATCTCATCAAAAACAGTTCGCAGCGCGGCGAAATCGTTCTCGACACCTTCGGCGGCTCCGGTTCGACGCTGATCGCCTGTGAACAGACCGGGCGCGTCTGCCGGATGATGGAACTCGACCCGAAATACTGCGACGTCATCCGCCGCCGCTGGGCGGAGTTTGCCCATGGCGAGGGATGCGATTGGGCGGAGAAAACCCCGGCGGTTATGCCGAAGCTTGCGGTGCGGCTTACTTGATGGCGACGAACGCGCCCTTGCGCGTGGCGCTCTTGCTGAAACGCGGATATTCCTTGCTCCCGATCTCGCGGAAGATCGCTGAGTAGAGGCTCTGCTCCGGCGTTTTTGCGGCGGTCGGGATCCACAATCCGGCTTCGATTGCCTTGGCCACCATCTCCTTGGCGTTGAGCGGAAATTCGGATGCCTTGAGAACCTCGAACGCCGCGTCGAGGAGCGAGAGTTTTTTCTCCGGCTTTTCGACCGGCGCGACCGGTTCGCTGACGATCCGTTCGAGGCGTTTGGCTTCGAACTCTTTGCCGCTGGACTGGCTTTTCACCATCCAGCCGTGCTCGGTGACGGCGGTCACCTCGACCGTGACTTCGTTGCGTCCGATTTTAACCGTGGCGACGGTTCCGATTTTGACTTCGCTGTTCATTCTGACCTCCCGGTTTTGGTTTCTGCCCATACATAAGCGTGAATCCGGAACCATATCCACTCCACATTCAAACATAAAGGCGAAATACATGGATAATTCGTTGAAAATAACGGCTTTGCCGCAAGAAAAACTTATCATGCTCCTTCAGCGTGCCGGAGCGAAGCATTTCACGGCGGAGCTGCTGCGGGACGATCTCGAATCCGGCGCTCCGGTCAACGACGACGGTACGATAAATTTTATCGAATACGCGGCGTGGATTTTACGGAAGGCAAACGATTATGCCAATGAATCCGAGTAAAATCAAACCTGTCGATGTGGTGCGTTTGCTCAATTCCACGCGGCAGGGCGAGGTGCTGAATGAGTCCAAGCTGGCGCGGCAGCGCAACAGCGCCGGATTCAAAATCAGCGACGATAACGGGCAAACGGTCAATATTTTCAAATATGCCGCGTGGCTCCGGGAGCGGCTGCTGGATCGCCAGAATAATCCGCCGCGAAGTTACGAGGAGAAAAAGGCGGCGGCGCGCAACCGCAATATCGAGATGGCCTTGGCCGGGCGCGACATCGGCGAGTTGCCGCAAGTGGCCGACGCGGAACGGAAAAGCGCGTGTGCACGTAACTTTCGGCTTTTTTGCGAGAGCTACTTTCCGGATATTTTCAAGTTGGAATGGTCGCCGGATCACCTGAAGATCATCACCAAAATCGAAGCGGCGGTATTGCATGGCGGCCTGTTCGCCATGGCATTGCCGCGCGGCTCCGGCAAGAGTTCGATTTGCGAAATCGCGGCGGTCTGGGCTATGCTTTACGGGCATCGGGAGTTCGTCGGCCTGATCGGGGCGACCGAGGCGGCGGCCCTGGAAATGCTTGAATCCATCAAGACCGAGCTGGAAATCAATGAAATGCTGGCCGGAGATTTTCCGGAAGTCAGCTTCCCGATTGCGGCTTTGGACGGCATCGCCAACCGTTGCGCCGGGCAGCTTTACAAAGGCGAACGCACCCGGATTACCTGGACCAGCAATGAAATCGTGCTGCCGACCATCGCCGGGAGCAGAGCCTCCGGCATTGTGGTTCGGGTCGCCGGGATTACCGGGCGGATTCGCGGAATGAAGTTCAAACGCTCCGACGGGCGCGGCGTCCGTCCGTCTTTGGTGATTATCGACGATCCACAAACTTCGGAATCCGCCGGAAGTCTGGAACAGACCCGGAAACGGGTGCGTGTCCTCGCGGGCGACATTCTCGGCCTCGCCGGGCCGGGGCAGAAGATCTCCGGCATCATGCCGTGTACCATCATTCGCCCCGGCGACATGGCCGAGCAGATTCTCGACAAAGCGCGGCACCCGGAATGGAACGGCGAACGGACGAAAATGCTTTACAAGCTCCCGTCCAACGAAAAAATCTGGGAGGAGTATGCCGAAATCCGCGCCGACAGTTTGCGCGAAGACGGCAACATCGAACGGGCGACCGCATTCTATCGCGAACATCAATCCGAGATGGACGCCGGGGCGGAGGTGGCGTGGGAGGCGCGGTTCAATTATGACGAGGCATCCGCCGTCCAGCATGCCATGAATTTGAAATTGCAGGACGAGGTGGCGTTCTGGTCGGAATATCAAAACGAACCGTTGCCGGAGGATTTGGGTTCGGACGAGCAACTCTCCATCGACCTCGTCATCCATAAACTCAATGGCCGGAAAATGCGCGACGTGCCGGTGGGATGCAACAACATTTCCATGTTCATCGACGTTCAGAAGAATCTGCTTTTTTATATGGTATGCGCGTGGGAGGATGATTTTACCGGCTATGTCGTTGACTACGGCGCATATCCCGATCAGCAGCGGCGTTATTTCAGTTTGAACGACGCCAACCCGACGCTGGGCGGCGTGTCGTGTAAAGCCGGGATGGAGGGAAGCATTTACGCCGGGCTTGAACGTCTGACCGAAGAATATCTCTCCAGGGAATTCCGGCGCGACGACGGG
>JAVBUI010000354.1:0-7647 GCA_031555495.1 Victivallaceae bacterium
CGCCGGAAGGCCGGATCAATTCGGAGAAAAACCAATCCGGCTCATCATCGGCGCTGCGCTGGAAGTGCGCCGCAATGTAAGTATCGCAATTGTAATGCCAATAGGTCTGATCGGCATATTGGTATTTGTTCAAATAATGCCCGAAAATCAATCCGCAATCAAGCCCCGTGGAAAGCGCCAGCGGCAATGAAACCTGCCCGAATGTCTCATTGAATACTTTCTTGAAAATTTCCAACGGGTTTTCACTGAACTCACACGCAAAGCAGCCGCTGTCAATGATGCCGTTTCTGTCGGAATCATTTTTCGACGCGGGGGCCTTAAGGTTGAGTTTTTTGTAATTCGGACGGTAAACGGTGTAAATGATGGGCTCGCGGAACCAGTGCATATCCGTTCTCGAGTCTACTCCTTCCGGAACTGAGCCTCCGGAAATGAAACCAAGCTTCTTCCCCATCTCAAAACGTTCATCCCATGCCGGATTTTCAACACGCCATTGATAATCTGTATATAAGTATCCTAGAGTGTTGCTGCGACCATTGTTCTGTCGGAGGTAAACGGAGTATTTTGGCACATTTCTATCTGCCGGAGGGTATTCCTGGTAATTATATTGTTTTTTTCCCATGCTGCCTATAATGTCTTTGTGAGCTTCGTACCAACTGCCGTCGTTAGGGTAGTGGTCAGGATACGAAAGCACCAACGAATCGCAGTTGGCATCATACAAATACTGAATTGGAGATTCCTCTTCATAGATAAGGTCACCAGTACCCTTTGCATAAAAGAAATAAATTGCATCAAAATCAAGGTACCGGTTTGGAAGTATTTCGTTTTCCAGGGAGTTGATGACGGTTTGCAACTCCTGGAAGTGCATCCAGAGCACCGGCGCATCGGTAAATTCATTGCTGTAAATCGTTTCTCCGGTGGAGGTGTATTTTCCGGGGATTTTGGTAAACGGCTTATCCTCGAGGGCAAACCATACTCCCGTTTGGAACTCATCATCGGGTAAGTCCCGGTATGGTTTTTGAAAGACCTTATCGGCCTCGAGTTCCGATTCGAAAATTTCACCCAGCCGCTCTTTGTCAACCATCAGGAAACGTTCCGCTACTTCAATCGCGCCTCTCCGAAGCCGCTCCACGGCGACTTGTGCAACCGGTTCCCCTTTTTCTTTCATCGGTATGCCGGCCAAACCGCCGCGCTCCTGGATCGCCGCCAGAATCTCATTGTAAACCTTGACATATTCGGCGCCGCGGGCGGGTTCGGTCGAAGCGGAATTCTGCAGTTTCATCGATTGCTCCCTTTGCAAAATATTTTCAAGAAAATCAGAATCATCTGAGGACTTCCTTTTAAGACAATATGATGTCAAATGCAATATGCAAATCGGAAATTGGATTATTAAGTTTTTTTTTACTGAATGATCAGAATAGAAAAATCGGACAAAAAAATATCCGCCCGGCACGGGGCCGGGCGGACGGTTGAGGAGGAGGTTTTATTTGCCGGTTTGTTGGGCGCGTTTCTGCATCATTGCGCGTTTGACTTGCATCATGGCGCGTGAGCCGGGATTGCTGGCGGCGTCGCGTTCGCGCATTTGCTGGCCGCTGGGGGGCGTGCGGGGAGGGCGGTTGCCGCCGCCGCCGGGACCGCCGCCGCCGGGACCGCCGCCGGGGGGCTGGTTGTTGCCGGAAGCGGCGCGGGCGGCGCGGGCCTTTTCCCACTCTTTCATCCGGGCGATGTCGCGGTCGAGCTCGGCGTTCTGCTCTTCCTTCGATTTCTTGAAGAATTCGCTGAGCTCCCTGGTCTGGCGGGCCATGAAGACGCGGCCCATGTTTTCACGGAATTTGTTGCGGTCGGCTTCCGGCAGCTGGCGGGAGGCTTCAAACACCGCACGGCGGTCGTCGCCGAAGCTTTCCATGTAGGCGAATTGCGATTTCGCGGGCATCTTTTTGAAATTGTCGGAGGCGACGAATTTGACCGCGTCGTCCATCGAGGTCTTCGGGTCCGGCGGTTTGACCGGCCAGAAGGCGATGGTTGCGGCGATCACGCCGCCGACGAGAACGAGCGCTCCGGCGGAAATCGCGACGATTTTACGCTTGGACGTTTCCGGCTTGGGCGGAACCTTTCTTACTACTCTCTTGATAGCCATGACAAGCCCCCTTTTACTGGTAGTCGCCGACGTGGTAGTCGCCGAAGAGAATGTTGACCGAGCCCGCCGCGGCGCGTTTGCCGTGGAACCAGCGGAAATCTTCCAGAATCCGCCGCCGGGACGCGAATTTACCGTCCTCGGTGCCGCGCCAGCGGCCCGGCTTGAAATAGTTGTAGCTGCTGCCTTCTTCGACAAAAAACGACTTGCCCGAAATCAGCCCTTCGCCGATGTCGTCGTCGGTTTCATAGTCCTTCTCGGGGTAAACGTCGCGGGCGCACATGAAAACCTTGCTCGTTTCGCCGCCGTAGCTCTTCAGCACTTCCGGCAGGCCGCCGGGATAGTTGTCCGGCATCGGATAGGAGCCCGGCATGCTGTGGGCGTGGGGGCGCTGGCGGTAGTCGCTCTGGTAGGTGCTGATCATGATGCCGATCTGCCGCAGGTTGCTGCGGCAGGCGGTGCGCCAGGCGGATTCGCGCGCTTTGCCTAGGGCGGGCATCAGCATGCCGGCGAGGATCGCGATGATGGCGATGACGACCAGAAGCTCGATCAACGTAAATTTGCTCTTTTTCATGGGGAAACTCCATTTTGTCGGCGTTTGCCGGAATAAACGAAGGATACGCGATGAATATTGCATGCTTTTGGAAAAGTTATTTTATTTTCCGCCGCGAAGGATGGCGTGGGAATAGGCTTCGCCTTCTTCGGGGTGTCCGGCCAGGACACGATGGAGATTTTTGGCCTCTTCGAAGTTTTTGGCTCCGCCGAAGTCGAGGTAGCCTTTCTGGAAACCGAGCAGGTCGAGCTGGCCGTTGAAGATGACCCTCGCGTCCGGTTTCCAGTTGAAGAGCAGCGGGCGCAGCGCCGAAACGATGGTGGTGGTGCAATTGGCGGTCAGCGTATTGTAGAATTCCGGGTGCTGCTCCAGTTGCGCCGCCCGCGCGGCCAGGAGTTCGAACGCCTCGCGCGTCATCGCCGGGGTCGCCACGGTCGGGTACAGATAAAGTGTTTCGCCGCGATAGGTTGCCCGGAGCTTCAGGAGGTCGGATTCGGTTCCGAAGATCAGCCCCAGCCCGAATTGCTTGTACAAGCCCGCGATGGTTCCCTGTTCTTTGCCGACGGGGAGGCGGGTTTCGAATGAAACCGTCACGCTTTTGCCGTCCGAAAAGGTGAACGTGAGCATCGTATGCGCGACGTTTTCCAGGCCGTCCCAATGGGAAATCGCGAAATAAAGCTTCTCCGCCAGCGCGGGGTCAAAGGTGGTTGTGCGGTAGCGCACATCGTAATCCTTCTCCGAACGGTAACGGAAATCGCGGATGTTGCCGATCGTGATCAGGCCTTTCGGCTCGAATCTGACGCTCGGCTGCCGCGCCCACGAGGTCTGGTAAACCGTATCGGGATCGGGTTTGATCGCGGCGAAAAACAACATCACCGGTAGCGCCGCGAGGACGAAGGCGAGCGCGCGATAACGATAGCGGACGAAGACCCAGCAGCCGAGGTAAACGCCGCTGAACACCGCGATCACGCCGAGCCGCCCCGTTTCCGGCAGCTTGAGGCAGTAGAAAAGCGCCCCGACGCTCCAGAGCCAGAGCAGCAGAGCCGCGATGCAAAAAGGCGCGTAGAGCGCCAACGCACCCCACCGTCGCAGTTTCAGGATAGGGGACATTTATTCGTTCCCTTTGTTTAATTTCCGGATCGCTTCGCCGCCCTGGTCGGCGTCCACCAGCGCGCATGGTCCTCCGACGCAGCCGCCGGGGCAGGCCATCACTTCGAGGAAGTTGCCCGGAAGTTTGCCCGCGGCGTAGAGCTTCAGGAGCTTGATCGATTTTTTGTCCAGGCCGTTGATGAATTTTCCTTCGATTTTCATGCGTTCGCCGCCGGGGGCGACCGCGTGCAGCAGCGCCGCCGTCACGCCGCAGCCCGCTCCGAAGCCGCGGCCGTAAGGATCGGCTTCCCGTTCGAGCTTGACGCCTTCGAGCGTTTCGAGGTTGATCTCCCGCGCCGCGAAGAGGGCGCCGAGCTCTTCGAAGGTCATCACGTAATCGACCTTGTCGTCCCGCATCGCCTCCTTGCGCTTGGCGATGCAGGGGCCGATGAAGACGGTGACGCACTCCGGGTCCTGTTGTTTGGCCATCATGCCGGTGTAGATCATCGGGGGCAGGGCGTCGGAGAGGAAGGGAAGGATTTCCGGCGCGATCTTGCGCGCCGCTTCGACGTAGGCCGGGCAGCAGGAGCTGGTCATTAATTTGTCACCGCGCCCGAGGCGTTCGAAGAACTCACGTGCTTCGTGCTGCGAAGTAAGTTCAGCCCCCGACGCGACTTCCAGCATGTGCGAAAATCCTGCGAGTTGCAGGCCGTGCGCCAATTGTTCGAGCGTCGCCGGGAACTGGCCGATGACCGCCGGAGCGACCAGCGCCACCACGCGCTTTCCTTCCTTGATCCGGGACAGGATGTCGATGATCTGCGAACACTCGAGAATCGCGCTGAAGGGACATGCTTTGAGGCAGAGGCCGCAGGAAATGCATTTGGCGAAGTCGATCTTTTCACGTCCGTCCGTCCCTTTGCGGATTGCGTCGGTCGGGCAGGCCTCTTCGCACGGGATCGGGACCCGGATGATCGCTTTGTAGGGACAGACCGAGGTGCACTTGCCGCAGTCGATGCACTTGGCCGGATCGATCCGGGCCTGGTGGCCGACGATCGAAATCGCCTGCCGGGGGCAGACGAAGGTGCACGGGCGCGCGAAGCAGGCGCGACAGGCGTTGGTGACCAGATAATGCGACTCGATGCAGCCGAAACAGGCGATCGGCGCCACGCTCAGTACCTCAGGGGGATGCGTCGTGCGGCGATGGGCGTCGTCAAGATATTCGCGAAGTGTTTTGGCTTCGTCGGTTTCGCTTTCGACGCCGAAGCCGAGCATCGCCATCAGCCGGTATTTGAGCACTGCCCGGTCTTTGTAAATGCAGCAGCGGTAGGCCGGTTCCGTCGCCGGGCGGAGCCGGATCGGAATGCGGTCGATGGTATCGGAAAGGGAGCCGTCAAGCTCCCCGCGGATCAGCCGGATCAACAATTCCCGGCGCATCCGCATGGCGGCGTTACTGATTGCGGGCATTTGTATTTTCTCCCCTGAAAAATTCTTCCAATTCTTCCCGGACGCTCTCGATGGTGGCATGAGGGACGATGATTCGGCCGTCGATCCTGACGAACGGCGCGCAGCCGTAATTTTCGTCGCGGCAGAAGCGCATGCAGCCGTGGTGGCTGATTTCGATCTTTTCGTTCATTTCGGGCGTGAGGTGCTGCGGCAGCGTCAGGAGTTCCGACGACCCGAGGATGAAACAGGTGGTGCCGAGGCAGATTTCCACTTTTATTTTGTCCATAAGCCTCTCATTCCCTGAAAAGTATCGGACTCCGCCCGTTGCCGCGGGCAAAACAGGAGCCGTCGAAACAGATTTTGAATGACTTTTTTCATGTGCTCCTCATGCGGAAAATATACCGCCTCGCACTGAGAAATACAAGCCGGATGTCCGGGAAGTCCGCCTGGATGGCGCTGATGAAGAGAAAAGAAAATTTTACTCGTCGCGAAAGGTTTCGGGAGGGATGTGGTTCATCATCGCCAGCGCGATCGGGTTGCCCGATTTGAGACTGATGGCGGTTTCGAGGTCGCTGAGCGCCGCCGGATAGTCTTTTGCCTCCAGGTTGATCCGCGCCCGGACCAGAAAAGCGCTGTGCGGTGCCTGCGGGTCGGCGCAGGCGAAATCGGCGTATTTCCGGGCCTTGTCCAGATCATTTTTGCCCAGGAAATGGTTGGCGAAAGCCGCCGCATAAAGGTTGTTTGAAAAGCGGCTGGCGCTGTTGGCGAAAATCCGATCGCAGCGCGCGATGATTTTTTCCTTTTCCGGGGCGTCGTCCGCACCGAGCGTCAGATAGTAATAGAACAGCACCGCCGGGGATTCGGACAGGGTCGGGCTGGAGCGCAGATAATCGGCGAAAATCTCCTTTTTTTCCTTCCGCGAAAGTATGTTGCTTCGGTCGCGCAGCAGCAGCATGTCGCTGGCGATCGGTTCGTTGAGCTCAAAAAATTTCTGCCAGGCGTAATAAGGCTCGATGCGTCCAAGCAGCGCGCTGAAAGAGGGATTGTTGATGATTTCCGGATTGTGCCGCCGCAGCCGCAGGAGCGTCAGGTAGGAGTGGTCAAAGTAACTGTCACGGGCAAAATCCTCGGCGCGAAGAAGCATTTCGCGCTGCCGTCCGTCCGAAAAGGGCGTGTCGTCGTCGGCAAGCATGAAATGGATGTTGAGCGCAATCGACACCGCCGCCACCACCAGCAGGGAGCCGACGCTGAGCGTATATTTCCGCGCGGACTGCCGTTCGCGCCGGGTTTGTTCGGTCAGCTGCTTGAGGTCCTGATGCACTTCATCCATATTGCGGTAGGAGCTGTCTTCGCCGGAGCAGCAGCGCAGCGCGATTGCGTTGAGCCGCCTGATTTCCCGGAGGTCGGCTTCCGGCGGCAGCGACGGGTATTCGTGGGGCGGGTTGCCGCTGTACATCGAGTACAGGAGTTTGCCGACCGCGTAAATGTCGCACTGCATCGCACTGCATGGCCAGGGCGGCATATAGGCGGTGGTCCCGGAGCCGTGCGAAGGCAGCTCGGCCGGGCAGACCAGGCCCGGATCGGCGATCTGGAGGTCGCCGTGGACAAAAAGGATGTTTTCCGGTTTGAGGTCCCGGTGGGCGACGCCGTTGGCATGGAGAAAACTCACGGCGTCGACGATCCGGGAGATCGCGTCGACACATTCGTTGAAGTCGAAGCGATGGCGCTTCAACCGCCGTCCGAGCGTATCGGGTTCGTAACGGTTCGGGGTCAGCGCGGCGTTGTCGGCAAGCTCGGTGACGTAATAGACGTAATCTCCGGTTTTGCCGAAATAGTAGATATTGAGCAGGCCCTTGTGACGGTGAACCAGATTGCGGTAAAGCGCAATCGCGCTGTTTTCGTATTCGATGATTTCGCGCTTGTCCTCTTTGGCAAGGTCCATGATCTTGATCGCGCGCCGGATGCCGTCGCGGTCAATGCCGATCCAGACCTCGCTGGTCGCGCCGCGCCCGCAAAAGTCGGTGATGGTGAAGTTCGGTATTTGAGGTTTTTGCGGAGTTGTCATGGCAATCAGCAGTCGCACTGGGCGACGAGGGCTTTCAATTTTTCTTCGGTGCGATTGTTGATGGAGTAAACCGTCTGCAGCGGAAGCTGGAAGTAATCGGCGACGAATTTAGCTTTGCGGTTATGGAGGTTGATCAGCTCGAAAATCTGGTAATGCTGCGGCGTCACCGCTTCGCGCAGCAGGTTCATCGCGTGTTTCTGGATATGTTCGCGCCATTCCGCGAGGAATTTGGCGTCGAGTTCCGGGTCTTCGGCTTCCGCAGAGGGCATGGGAAGGCGGGAGCTGCGGTAAAGCGCCCGCAGGAGGTCGTTGGCTTTGTTGCGGATGATCTGCCTGAGATAGTTCCTGAACCGGCCGCGCCCGGCG
>JAVBUI010000032.1:0-2769 GCA_031555495.1 Victivallaceae bacterium
AGCGACGCAGTCGCGAGCTGAGCCCGGTCAAAGCGGAGGCCGCCAGGCCGGAGCGACCGTTCTCCCCGGGACGTCATGGGTTTGGATTGCAGCGCTCCGACGCATGCGCGTCGTCGCTCGGACCGGGCTCAGCGGCGGAACGGCGTCCCGCATCTTGCGCGGGGGGCTTCGCCCGGCGACCGCGAGGCTCCGCCTCACACTCCGCCAAGGGCTGTGCGCCCTTTGGATTCCGCACCAGGGCCTCACGGCCCTGGACCCGTCGCTCCGCGCTGGTGCGCTCCGCTTCTTACCTGGTTTGCGGCACGCGGTAGAGCGCCAGGATCGACTCGTAAGGGATCGCGCCGCCGAAAATCGAGAGGGCCGAGCCGACCGTGTAGTCGATTTTCCCCCTGCCGAGCTCTTCGATGGTGCGGATGTCGTCAAGCGATGAAATGCCGCCCGCATAGACGCTCGGAATCGGCGAATAACGGGCAAGAAGCTCCACCAGCGGTGTTTCGATACCGCTCTGCTTCCCCTCGACATCGACCGCGTGGATCAGGAATTCACAACAGAAGTCGGCAAGGAATTCCAACGTTTCACGGTTGACCGCAAGATGAGTGAATTTCTGCCAGCGGTCGGTCACAATGTAATAAACCCCGTCGCGAAAACGGCAACTCAAATCAAGCACCAACCGACCGCTCCCGGTCACCTCGTGAATGTTCCGCAGTTCTTCAAGCTTCAGCTCGCCGTCTTTGAAAATCGCGCTGGTGACAATCACCTGGGAAGCGCCCGCGTCAAGCCAGCGCCGCGCATTGGCGGCGTTGACGCCGCCGCCCAGCTGGAGACCGCCGGGCCATGCCGCCAAGGCTTCGCATGCCGCCTCTTCATTGCCGGATCCAAGCTGGATCACATGCCCCCCGGCGAGACCGTCGCGCCGGTAAAGCTCCGCGAAATAGGCGGGGCTGTGAGGGGAAACGAAGTTGGTCGAGACCTCGGACGAGTCGTCGCGCAAGGTTGATCCGACGATCTGCTTGACCTTTCCGTCATGCAGGTCGATGCAGGGACGGAAGCGGCTTTTCATCGGATCGCCTGCTCGAAGAACGGGAGAGAACCGAATTTCTCGCGCAACGCGGCGCGCCCGGCTTCATCCGCGCGATTCCAGTCGTGGCGAATGCCGTTTTCAAGCAGATACGGACGCTCGGCCTTGAAAAACGCACTCGGAATCTCAAGATTCGGACTAGCGAGCCGATCGTAGGCGTGTTCGATGATCAGCAGATAAAAGCCCTGGTTTTTGAGCTTCATCTTGGCTTCGAGCCGCGCAATGAAACGCGGCATCTGGTTAGACGGGAGTTCCACGATTTTGCCGTCTCCCTCGCGGATCATGATTTTGCCGTCCCGGTATTCGTTGGCGTAAACCAGCTTGCGGCCGGGGAGCTCGATCATGACGCTGCGGAGCTGGTCGGAGTTGAGGATCTCGTAAAGTTTGCGGGTTTCCTTGAAAACGGCATTGAGCGATTCGGCGAATTTCACCTCGTCGGCGGCCGCGGTCTTCTCCTCTGGCAGCGCGTTGGCGGGCAACCGGAATTTGCGGCCCGCAGCCTGGCGCTGGAGCGAGGCGAAGTCGCCGATTTCCGGCGCCGCGACATCGTCCCAGAAGGCGTGCACAAGGTCGGAGCGCTCCTTCTTGAGTTCGGCCAGGAAAGCAGTGACGCGCGCTTGCAGTTTTTCGCGGTTTTCACGTTCGATTTCGGTGGCCTCGCTGATGACTTTGGCGGCTCCCGCCTTGGCTTGCTCGACCGCCTGCTGACTGGCTTCACGGCGTTTTTGCTCTTCGGTAAGGCGTTTTTCCTCGGCCAGGCGGCGCGCGTTGACCGTCGCCTGGAATTTGGCGCGCGCTTCCCGGCGCATCGGCTCCACCCGGCGGCTGTCGTCGATCCGCCCGTAGATTTCAACGAAGGTGTTGAGCTTCGCACGCTCTTCCGGCGTAATCGGCGCCGGGTAGGCGGTGAAAAATTCGTCGCCCTTGCGCAGGAAAGCCATTTCCTCCTCCGGATTGGTGTTGGAGGTATTCAGCAGCGCGTCAATGCCCGCGATGTAGGCGGGACGGGTGACCGGCTTCGGTTTTTCGACCGGTTTCGGCGGCGGCGGTGTTTTTTCGCCCTCGGACGGCTTCGTGGTTCCGGTCGAGTCGGGAGCGGCGGCTCCGGCGAGGCTGATGGAGCCGTCCGGGTTGGCCTGGAGTTTCAAAAAGGCAAGCGTTTTATCCTGGTAAGGCTTGTATTTCTCGGGCAATTTCCCGGAGCGGACCACGGCGTAACCGGCGGTGGCGATGATCACCAGCAAAATGACCAGTGAAGCGATGCCGACGATGACCTTCTTGACCCATTTGTAACTGCGTTTCGGCTTCTCGGAAAGCATCTGCCCGAGTTTTTCGGCGATCGGCGGACCGGCCTTGGGCTCGTCGTCTTTTTCCGCTTTGACCGCAAGGCCTTTTTTGACTGCCGAAGCCTCTCCTTTGACCACGGCCGCAACGGGCGGAGCGGCGGTCGGATTCACCGGTGCGGCCGCGGGTTTCACCACCGGGATGACTGCCGGTTTCGCTTGGGCGGCCGCCTGTGCTTTCGGCTCGGAGGAAGCAGCGCCGGTTCCGATTTTGGCGCCTCCTCCGCTCACAAGGGTCGGCGCCGGGTCGTTGGGACGCAAGCTTACTTCGCCGGGAGATTTGGCGATGGTGCCCAGCTTCGGGCCGTCAGCCTGAATGTCGCCAAGCTTGCCGGAGGTGGCGACGGT
>JAVBUI010000166.1:0-11625 GCA_031555495.1 Victivallaceae bacterium
CAACCTCGTCCAGGGACCCCGGGGTGCCGGCGACGAACATCGCCATGGCCTCGCCGAACGTGAGGACCTCGGGTGCGGGGCGGGCGCTGGTCATCGCTGGGTGGCCTTTCCGGTTGACTGGTTCACCGCGTGCACGGCACCGACGAGTTCTCTTGTTGGGCCGGTGGATTCGCTGCTGCCGACCGGGTTGATCAGGTCCCCGATGCCGGGAATGGTGACCCGGCTGACGCCGCCGGGGATGAGCCGGAGCGTTTGAATGACGGCGCCGTCCGTTTCATAGACGGTCACCTCGATTTCGCCCCGCAGCACGGTCAACAGCTCCCATTTGCCGCCGCTATGGCGGTGGGTCGGAAAAACCGTGTCCGGCATGGTCGCGACCAACAACCGGTGGATCGGCTCGTCGAGCGAAGCGTGCAAGTTGTGATGGGCCCGGCGGCGGGGGCTTTTTTCCGCTTCGGCAAGAAGCGTTTTCAACAGACTCTCATCAATTATTTTCATGCGATAAAACTCCATCCGGGCGCTTGCAAAAGCACCGTTTTACTATTATCTTATGGTGTCATATTATAATGTAAGCGGAAGTTTGAAAAATTCCATGTCAAGAACGCAAATAAATCAACATTCGTCCGCCGGAAATGAGGAAAGACGCTTCAAGGTCCGGTATTTGTTTTACTTTTCCATCGCCGTGCTGCTGCTGCTTTCGGTCGTTTCGTACACGCCCGAGGACTACAATGTCATCGCCGGGGGGACCAGCGCCATGGCGCAGAACTGGATCGGCAACCTAGGCGCGACGCTCGCGCATTTTCTTTTCCTCTGTCTGGGGCTGGGTTCCTACGTCCTGATCGTGCTGGTCGTGTTCGGCATCATCCGCGCCTTCATGCCGGGGCCGTCCAACCGGATCCGCTTCCTGCTGGGCTCCGGCATGGTGATGTTCGGCGCGCTGCTGATGTTCGCGCTTTCGCCCGAAGCCTTCGGCGCGGTCTGCGAAAAACTCGGCCTCGGCCGCGAAGCCGCGGCGCGGCAGGCGATTCCGGGTGGCGTCATCGGGCAGGTGCTCGCCGCGCCCCAGGTCGCCGAATTCGGCATCGGCGAGGGCTGGATCAGGCGTCTGATCGGCCCGATCGGGACGGCCATCGTCGGCTGGACCTTCTGCGTCGCCGGGCTGGTGATGATCTATTTCGCCGATTTCCATCAGTTCGTCCGCCTCCACTTCGCCGTCAATCCGGCCCAGGACGAGCCCGCCGACGCGACGAACCGGCGCGCCGGAGTGCTCGCCGCCATGGACAAAGAAGAGGCCTGCGAAGAGCCCGCCGCGCCGAAACGGCCCGGTTTCCTCGACAGCGCCCGCGCCGCGCTGGCCGCGTTCCGCAATCCGGCGGCGACGCCGGTTTCCGCGCCGATGGCCGCAAGCGCGCCCGCCGAACCGGTGGAACTGCCGCTTGAGCCGCTTCCCGAGCCTGCCGCCGCCGAAACGGCCGCTCCGGCTCCGGCCGCCGCCGTCGAACCGCCGCCCCCGGTCAAAGAAGCCGCCGCGCCCCGCCCCGCCGCCGCGGCCATGCCGCCCCGCGTCGCCAACAACGACGCCGCGCCCGACACCCGGATCACCGAAAAGGGCGAAACCGCCCGCAAATCTCTTCTGGGCAATTACACGCTTCCGCCCGCTTCGATGCTGAGCCGCGGCGCGGAAACCGGCGGCGAAAGCCTCGAATCGATCAACCGCAGCAAGGAAATTCTCCAGCAGACGCTCGACAGTTTCAAAGTCGCCGGCCGCGTCGCCGGCCATATCTCCGGCCCCCGCGTGACCCGCTACGAAATCATGCTCGACCCGGGGGTCAACGTCAGTAAATTCGCCGCGCTCGCCGACAATATCGCGATGAACCTCTCGGCCAAGAGCGTGCGTATCCTCGCTCCCATTCCGGGCCGTCCGGCGGTCGGCGTGGAGGCTCCCAACAGCCGCTCCGAAGCGGTTTTCATGCGTTCGATCATGGAGTCGGAGGCGTGGGCGCAGGGAAGCGCGGCGATTCCGATCGTCCTCGGCCGCGACGTCGCCGGAAAACCGATGGTGCTCGACCTCTCCAAAGCACCGCACCTCCTGATCGCCGGGTCCACCGGCAGCGGCAAGAGCGTCTGCATGAACACCCTGATCATGAGCTTGCTCTTCCGCTTCCGTCCCGACGAACTGCGGCTGATTCTGGTCGACCCCAAAATCGTCGAATTTGAAGACTACAAGACCCTCCCCCATCTGATTACGCCGGTGGTCAACGATTCGCGCAAGGTCCCGACCGCCCTCCGCTGGGCGGTCCAGGAGATGGAGCACCGCTACCGCATCCTCGCCACCGCCGGGGTCAAAACGCTCGCCGGCTTCAACCAGCGGCCGCCGGATGAAAAAACCTTGTTCGGTCCCGACGGCAATCCGATTCCGGAGAAGATGCCGATCCTGGTCGTCATCGTCGACGAGCTCGCCGACCTGATGATGACCGAAGCGCGCAAAGACGTCGAAACCTCGATCGCCCGGATCGCCCAGAAGGGCCGCGCCGCCGGAATCCACATGGTCATCGCCACCCAGCGCCCCAGCCGCGAAATCGTCACCGGGGTGATCCGCGCGAACCTCCCGACCAAGATCGCCTTTACGGTCAGCAAGCGCGTCGACAGCCAGGTCATCCTCGACCAGACCGGGGCGGAAACGCTGCTGGGACGCGGCGACATGCTCTACCTTCCGCCCGGCGTCGGCGGCCCCGAGCGGATCCAGGGCGCGATGCTCGACGACAGCGACATCAAGAAGGTGGTGAAATTCGTCTCCGACCAGGCGCCGCAGAACTTCAACTCCGACGTCATGTCCGAGGGCGGCGAAGGCGGCGGCGAAGACGGCGAAGGCGAGGATTTCGACGAATTCGAAGAGCACGACGCCGAGGATTACAAAGACATCGCGCCGCTGCTCAAGAAATACCTCCAGCCGGGCGACGGCGACAACGTCCGCAAGGCGCTCGAAATCGTTATCCTCGAGCGCAAAGCCAGCACCAGCTACCTCCAGCGCCGGTTGGGAATCGGTTACAACAAGGCCGCCGAATTGATCGACCTCTTTGAGGAGCGCGGCATTATCGGCCCGCAGACCACCGGCGGCGGCAAACGCGAAGTATTGATTTTTGACGATATTACCAATGAGTGAGGAGCCGATGAAAGAATCTCTGTTTCAATTTGACGACGAACCGTCGGAAGACGCCGCTCAGGAAGACGCCGGAGACGCCGTTCCCGGCACGCCCGCCGTTCCGCCGGGCGAAGCGGTCTCCGAGACCGCCGTTGAGACCGCCGCTGCTCCCGCTCCGGCCGCCGAACCGTCTCCGGCCCCGGTTCAACTGTCCGCGCCTCCTCCGCCGCCGGCGAACGGGTCGTTCGGCGCATATCTGCGCGACCTCCGGCTCCGCAACCGCCTGACCATCGACCGGATCGCCCGGGAAACGAAGATCGGCACCGGCTACATCGACGCGATCGAGCGCGAGGCCTACCATGAATTACCGCCGCCGGTCTACGTACTGGCTTATGTGAAAATGCTTTGCGCCTTTTACCGGCTCGACGACGCGTCGGTTGATCTCCTCACCGGCGAGCTGCGGCAGAGGCTCGAAATCGAATCGCTGCCGCCCGAGAATCCGGATAAACTGGTCATCGACCTGGAAGAGAGCCGGGAAAATCCGATCCTGCTCAAAAAAATCATGCTGCTCGGTGGCCTCGGCGTGGTCGTGCTGGTCGCGTTGATCACCACTTTGGTGCTGGTTTTCGCCGCGCCCCATAAGAAGAATCCAGACGTTTCCGTTTCGTCCGCCGGCGGCGCGCCCGCGCTGCTCGAGGAGCGGCAGCTGATCGATATCCAGCCTCAGCCGAAGCTCGAAGTCCATGTTTTGCCGCCCAGAGACCGGTGACAGGCAAAGGTCCATTTTCGCCCCGATCCGGAAATTCCGATTGAAAAAAGGCGAAAGCGGGTGTATAGTAAAGGCATTATGGTAAAAATCCTGTTGATCAACGGCCCGAATCTGCAACTCCTCGGCCGGCGCGAACCGGAGATATACGGCACCGAAACTCTGCCGGACATCGTCGGTAAACTGCGCATTATGGCCGTCGAGCTCGGCGTTGAATTGACCGATTTTCAATCCAACTGCGAAGGCGCGATCGTCGACCGGATCGGCGCGGCGCTTTCCGACGGGACGGCGGGGATCATCATCAATCCCGCCGCCTATACCCATACAAGTGTGGCGATCCGCGACGCCCTCGCCGCGGTCTCGCTTCCGGCAATCGAGGTCCATTTGAGCAACGTCCACGGACGCGAGGACTTCCGGCAGCGTTCGCTGACCGCTCCCGTGTGCACCGGCATGATCGCCGGGCTCGGCAGCGACGGCTACGGTCTGGCGCTTGCGGCGCTGGCAAGACGGCTCGGCAAAAATTAATCCATAGGTTCGGCATAACGGCGGAACAATCCGCCGCGACATAAATCAGAAACAACAGCGGCGGCCGGAACACTCGGACCGGAACGCCGGGGTTCACCGAATTGAACTGTAAAGGGATCAACAAGATGAAGATCGACGACATTAAGACCATTGTCAAACTGATGAGCGAAAACGATTTGACTGAGTTTAAGATCGAAGCCGAAGCCTATCAGCTGTGCATCAAGCGCGGCTGCGCCTCCGCTCCCGCGCCGGTGATGGTCCAGGCCGCCCCGGCGGTCGTTCATGCCGCTCCGACTCCCGCCGCGATTCCGGCTCCCGCCGCCGCTCCCGCCGCCGCTCCGGCTCCCGCCGCGAAGCTTGTGACCATCGATTCCCCCATCGTCGGGACCTTCTACCGCGCCGCCTCGCCCGAGGCCCCCGCCTTCGTCAAGGTCGGCGACAAGATCACCCCCGATACCGTCATCGGCATCATCGAAGCGATGAAGGTCATGAATGAAATCAAAGCCGAAAAAAGCGGCACGGTCAAGGATGTCCTCGTCGGCAACGGCGAACCGGTCGAATACGGCCAGCCCCTGATTGTGATCGACTAATCCAACCTCACGGAAACGTTTATGGCCATTTTCAATAAAGTTCTGGTCGCCAACCGCGGAGAGATCGCGCTGCGGATCATTCGCGCCTGCCGCGAACTGGGCATCCGCACGGTGGCGGTCTATTCTACCGCCGACGCCGACAGTCTCCCGGTCCGCCTTGCCGACGAATCGGTCTGCATCGGGCCGCCGCAGTCGGGTTCGAGTTATCTGCTGATCGACCGGATTCTGTCGGTGGCGGCGATCAGCGACGTCGACGCGGTCCACCCCGGTTACGGCTTCCTGGCGGAAAACGCCTACTTCGCCGAAGCCTGCCGCAAGCACGGCATCACCTTCATCGGCCCCACCCCGGAAGCGATGCGCGCCCTCGGCGACAAGGCGGTCGCGCGTGAAACGATGAAAAAAGCGGGCGTTCCCACCACTCCCGGCAGCGACGGCGTCATCGTCAGCGAAGCCGACGCGCTCAAGGTCGCCCACCGGCTCAAGTACCCCGTGATCATCAAGGCGGTCGCCGGCGGCGGAGGCCGCGGCATGCGGATCGCCCACAACGACGCAAGCCTGATCCAGGGCTACCACGCCGCGCGGACGGAAGCCGAAAAGGCTTTCTCCAACGGTTCGCTCTATATGGAAAAGTACCTCGTCAATCCCCGCCATATCGAAATCCAGATTCTCGGCGACAACTACGGCAACATCATCCACCTCGGCGAGCGCGACTGCAGCGTCCAGCGCCGCAACCAGAAGCTGATGGAAGAGTCCCCGTCGCCCGCGCTGAACGCCAAGACCCGCGAAAAAATCGGTCTCGCCGCCGTCAAAGCCGCCAAGGCAGCCGGTTACACCAACGCCGGGACGATCGAGTTTCTCTACACCGAAGACGGCAGTTTCTATTTCATGGAAATGAACACCCGCATCCAGGTCGAGCATCCGGTAACCGAAACCGTGACCGGGATCGACCTGATCAAGGCCCAGATCCGCATCGCCGCGGGCGAACGGCTGACCATCCGTCAGAAGGACGTCAAATTCAGCGGCCACGCGATCGAGTGCCGGATCAACGCCGAGGACCCCTTCAACAATTTCACCCCGAGTCCGGGGCGGATCGAGCAATTGGTCATTCCCGGCGGGATGAACGTCCGGGTCGACTCGCACGTGTTCGCCGGGTACCGGATTCCGCCGTATTATGACAGCATGATCGCCAAGCTGATCGTACGCGGCGACACCCGTGAGGAAGCGCTGGCGACCTGCCGCCGCGCACTGGCGGAATTCCAGATCGAGGGCATCAAAACCACGATCCCGTTCCAGCAGCTGATTCTCGGCAACAAGGATTTCGCCGCCGGTAATTTCGATACCGGCTTTATCGAACGGTTCACCCAGGAGCGGGCGGCGCAACGCCCCCCCGAATCGGAACAAGTATAAAAATCCTGTTCGCGGCGCGGCCGGGTGCCGGAATGAACCGGCGCCGGTCCGTCGTGCAAGAAACAAAACTTCGCGGCGAGCGGCGCCGGCTTTCGGGCTGGAGCAGTCCGGCGGGAATAACAAGGAGGACCTAAAATGAAATCCACTGAAAAACAAGCCACGGCTACCCGGAAAAGCGACAGCGCCGTCAATACCTCGGTCGAAGTCAATTCGATGGGCGAAGTCAAAATCCACGAAAACGTCATTTCCGCGCTCGTCCGCAAGGCGATCCTTGCGATCGAGGGCGTCTCCCGCCTCGCGGGTTCCGCGCTGGTCGACAACATCGCCGAAATCGTCGGCTCCCGCCGCATGCAGGACCGCGCGATCACGGTCATCCTCGAAGACGGCGAGAACCGCGTAACCATCGACGTCAAAGTCAATCTTCTCTTCGGCACCAAGGTTCCCGTGGTCGCCACCGCGATCCAAAAAGCGGTGATCGAGGCGGTCGAATCCGCCACCGGCATGACCGTGGTGAAGGTCAACGTGATCGTCCAGGAACTGGAAGCGGAACAGGACGCCGAGTCCGAAGAAGATACCGAAATCCCGGTCGAACCGCTTCGTTGAACCCCTCTTCCGGGAAAGGTGAAAGGGTAGGCTCATGGATAAATGGTTTGCATCGATCCCCGAGTGGCGCGAGCTGCTCAATAATGACTTCAACCGCGGCTACATGCTCGGCGTGAGCGTGGTGTTGTCGGTTATCCTGCTGATTCTGCTGCTGAAGATCATTTTCGCGCTGCTGCTGAGGACCCGGCGCTGCCGGGAGGTCACGGTGCGGGCGGCCGACGGCGACATGCTGGTCTCCTACGCCGCGATCGAAGAGACGCTGCGGAGCGCGATGGTGCGTTTCCCTGCCTTTCACATCTCGGAAGTAAAATTGTTCCGGCGCGGCAAGTCGTGCTATTTTCTCGAGCTTTTCTGCAATTTCGACACCTCGGCCGGGCGGGCTTTTCCGCAGCAGTCGGCGGAAGCGAAAAAGCTGATTTTCGAGACGCTCTTCTCCACCTTCGGCATCGAAAGCGTCCGGCGGGTGAAAATCCGCCTTGAAGGCGTCGGAGCCGGAGCCGGAACCGACAAGGAAAAAGAGCCCGAGGACGACGTCGTCGCCGAGATTCCGACGATCGGACAGGGGTTCTGAGACCGGTTTGAGGAAAAGATGCCGCTGATCCTGGGTTCTTCATCTCCGCGCCGCCGGGAGCTCCTGGCCGGGCGCGGAGTTTTGTTTACGGTTGAGACCTCCGGAGTGGAGGAACTCTCGGCCGGCGCTCCCGCCGCGTCTCTCCCCGCGCTCAACGCCGCGCTGAAAGCCGCCGACATCGCCCGCCGCCATCCCGGTTCGCTGGTGATCGGAGCGGATACGTTGATTGTTTTCGAAGGGCGGGTGATCGGCAAGCCCCGCGACCGGGAGGATGCGCTTTCGATCCTGACCGCACTTGCGGGGAAGGAACACGAGGTGATCACCGGAGTTTCGCTGCGGCGGATCGGGCCGCCGGTCGACGAGGTTTTTTCGGTGTCGACCCGGGTGCGCTTCAAACCCTTTACGCGCGAAACCGCCCGCTCTTACATCGGCAAAGTCGACGTGCTCGACAAGGCGGGCGCCTACGCGATCCAGGAATCCGGCGGCGACCTGGTCGAATCGATCGAGGGGCCGCTCGACAACGTGGTCGGCCTGCCCTGCGACGAACTCTTGAAACGGCTGGAGAAGTATCGATGAATGAACAACTCCCGGACCGGAGAACAGTGTTGTTGACGCTGTTTTGGGAATTCGCCAAAATCACCGCGCTGGTGCTCGGCGGCGGCTACGTCATCCTCTCGGTGATCGAGGGGGAATTCGTCCGCAAACGCCGCTGGATCGAGCCGCGCGATTTTCTCGATATGGTGGCGGTCTCCCAGACCGTTCCCGGCATCATTGCCTGCAACAGCGCGATTTACCTCGGCTACCGGCTGGCCGGGTTCGGCGGGGCGCTGGCGGCGCTGGCGGGTTCGATCCTGCCGCCCGTCGTCGTGATCATGGGGCTTGCGACCGGGATGACGATGCTGCCGGAGCACAACCGCTGGATCGAAGGCGCTTTCGTCGGGGTCAATGCGGCGATCGTCGGTATGATCTTCGCGACCGCCTGGCGGCTGGGCAAAAAGGTGCTGGCGGGAGCCTTCGAAATTGCAATGGCGCTGGCCATCGTCACCGGCATGATGGTTTTCGGTGTCAATCCCGGAATCCTGATGCTCTGCTCGGTCCCCTGCGGAATCTTCTACACCTGGCTCGTGCTGAGGCGGCTCCAGAAGGTGGAGGGGGACTGACATGTCTTTTTCCACGCTCTACTGGCTCTTCGTTAAATTCGGGCTCCTGAGCTTCGGCGGCGGCTACGCCCTGATTCCGCTCCTGATCGCCGATCTGGTCAATGCCCTGCATGTCATGACGGCGGAGGATTTCGGCCGACTCGTCGCAGTGGCCCAGATGACGCCGGGGCCGATCGGGATCAACACGGCGACCTACGTCGGCTTTGTCCAGCACGGGATCGCCGGGGGCCTGACCGCGACGGCGGGGCTGCTGACTCCGGCGCTGCTGCTGGTGATCCTGGCGATGCGCTTCATGGCCAGGTACGAAAAGGCGCTGTGGATGCGCGGCGCGCTCGCGGGACTGCGCCCGGCCGCGTTCGGATTGCTGCTGGCGGCGCTGGTCGTCTTCCTGAAACTTTCGGTGTTCACCGGGACTTCGCCGGTCGCCTATTTGCGTGATCTTCTCGCCGGAACGTCGCCGGAGTGGAATTTTTATCTTCGCCCGGTCCCGCTGGCGGTGGCGGCGGCGGTGGCGCTGCTGCAATTGAAAACGAAATTCTCCTTTCTCTGGCTGCTGTTGATCGCGGCGGGTTTCGGCGCGCTTTTTTGTTGAGGCGGGATTGATTTTTTTTGAAAAAAAATATTGAAAACACTTGCATTTTTCTTTGTTTTCTTGTAAACTTATAGTTGAAAGGATAAATTGCTAATACTTTCACGATATGATGTTGCATTGAAATGCCAGAGTGATTGAACGGAAAAGGAGGATGAGCGATTATGAAAAAGACGATAATTGCGGCATGTATGATTTTGTTGGCGACGAGCAGTTTTGCCGCGCTGCAGTACCAAGTCGTGTACGTTTCCAACGGAACCCAGAATTGGCGGGCGGCCTACGAAATCAAACTCAAGATCACGGAAGGCGGCAGCCTCTGGTTCTCGAGCTTCGTCTCCAACTGGAACTCGATCCCCGACCTTGGCACACTCGCCACGATGACTGCGGACAACTACGGAGCCGGAGATACCGTCGGCGGCGGGACAACCAAGATAAAAACCTTCACCGACAACAAAGGACACCAGGTCAGCACCGTGGCTTACGGCGTCGGCAACTTCGAGGCGGGCGACGAGATCAGTTTCTGGATTACCGCCCCCGACGGGACGGTTGGTTCATCGGAAGGGCTGGTCGGCGGAAGCTCAGGACTCAATTCGCGGCAGGCGACGACGGTGGACCTGGCCGGAAATGTCCGGTTTAATTTCAGTTTCAACTCCGGCACGGTCGAATTCGTCGCCTTTGGCGGTGAATCCACGGCGCCGGTCGGACAGCCGTTGCCGGGCGTCGCGCTCGGACTTCTGCTGGGGGGCGGGTTGTTCTCCGCGGCGGCCGTACGCCGCCGCCGGAAGGTGCAAGAGAAGTTCTGATTCCTGATTGGAAATTGCGACATGCCGTCATTCGGGAGAATGGGCGGCGTGTCTTTTTATGTAGACTGGGGTGATTTTGAAAAAAAAGAAAATATTGCGTTCAGGGCTGCTGATCGTAGCTGCTTTGATTGTGCTTCTTGCGATCGGTTTTTCAGCACTGATTTTGCACAAAAACTGGAAACGGCTCAAGACATTCCAGGAAGCCGGAGAGCTTTTCCGCAAAGGCGATTTGACCGGCGCCAAGCACAAAATCCGGGCGGTGTTGCGCAAGGATCACAGCCACGAAGGGGCGATCGTGATGCTTGCCGAAATTTTCGAAACGGAGAAATTATGGCGCCCGGCGGCAGGCTGCTGGGGGCGGCTTTGCTCGCTCAACCGCCTGGAGGATAAATATCAGGCGCGAAAAATCAACGCGCTCTACCGGGCGCTGGCTTTCAAGGACCTTGCCGCCGCCGTCGAATCGCTGCAGGCGGGGAAACGCAAAGCTTTTGAGCCGATGTACGCGCTGGCGCTCGCCCGCTGCGAACGGCCGGAAGAGGCCGAAAAAATCCGTGCCTCGCTCGACCCCGACTCCGAAACGGCGCGGTTCATCGGGGTGCTGCCGGCTTCCGCCGCGCCGTCGGAGAAGGCGCTTGAGCCGTTTTGCCGCGCCGACGATCCGGTGATCGCCGAAACCGCGCGGCTTTTGTGCTTTGAAAGCGCGTTCAACCGCGCGGACTATCCCGCCGCCGAAGCCGCCTTGAAGTCGGCGGCCGAAAGCAATCCCGAAACGGCGACCTATCTGCTTGGCGACTTTTATTACCGCCGCGGCGAACTCGATGCGGCAAAGGAAGCTTACGCCCAGGCGGCAAATTGGTTTTTGCCGGAGATTTCGACGGTGCGCTGGGCGGAGATATTGTTTTTGCAGACCCGGCTCGATGAGCTCAAGCCGTTTGACGCGAAATTCGTCCGGGGCGGCAAGACGACGCTGGTTTACTCCGCTTATGTCCGGGCGATGGCGGCTTATCTCGCCAACGATTTCGACGCGCTCGGCAGAGAACTGCAGGTGCTCGGCGACTCGCTTGATACGCAGATCGTCGTGATGATGCGCTTTGCCCACGGACTCAAAACCGGAGACGTCGGGAAGGTTACCGAAGCGGTCGCGGCTTTCCGGGCGATTCCCGGCCGCCCGTTCGATGCCTCGGGAACGCTTGCACGGGTGAGGCCGCTCCTGGAGCGCTGTTACCGGGAAGGACGTTTCAGGGAAACGGCCCGGCTGGCGGCGATGCTTGCAAATGCCCAGCAGCCCGATCTCCTGGTGACAAGGCTGGCCTTGCTCGGCAGGGCCGCGTCCGGCGAGCAGGACACGGGGGAAATCAAGCGCGGACTCGAGCGCTTTCCCGGCGATCCGGTGCTGACCCGGCTGGCAATTTCCACCGCGCTCGGCAAAGGCGACAATCAAAACGCGCTCGCGCTGATCACCGGACGGA
>JAVBUI010000143.1:0-5203 GCA_031555495.1 Victivallaceae bacterium
ATCATGTATCGCTGTTACGGCATCAACTACGGTGTCAGCTGGTCGCAGCTTTCGACGAACTATGCCAGCTCGATGAGTCAGGGCCGCGTCCGCAAGTTCACGGTGATCCGCACGCCTTCCAAAGTGCCGCTTTTCACCGACTATATCAATACGCTTGGCTTCACCCCGACCAACGACGCCGAACTGGATCCCGCGGGGTATCCGCAATCGATGGCGCCTTATTCGGCGCGCACTTGCCGGATCGGCTACCGTCACTCGGGGCAGGCGAATGTCCTGATGCTTGCGGGCAACGTCGTGAGCACAAATCATCTGCGCCGCTGCAAGAGCTACGCTTTCAACGAATTGGAAATGCCTTACTGAGAGAGTTCATCCGACACAATTACCTCCGGCCGCCGCAAGGCGGCTGATTTTTGCGCAAATGTTGACCGTGTCAGTTTTTTTGAGTGGAAAACCTTACCGAGGGAGACGATATGAAAAGAACAATGATCAGGCGCATGCTGTTCGCCGCCGGTTTCGCCGGTGCGCTGACGGCGTCGGGGGCGGAGTTGAAGTTTGAGGCGGAAGAGGTGCTGACCAATCGCGATGCGCTTCTTGAAAACCGTTTCTCCGACAGCAAATGGAATCTCTGGAGCACCGACCAGGACGCCGCCAAAAAATGGTCAGGCGGCGTGGTCATCCAGGGCGTCGGTCTCAAGGCCGACCGGACTCCCGGCGAGGGGATGCCGGTCCTGAAATTCAGCATTCCGGTGCCGGAAAAAGGCCGGTTCGATCTGGTTGCCAAAATAACGCGCTCGGTTGGAGTCTCCACCGACGGCGGCAAAAACTGGCGGCGTTTCACCGGCGGCACGCTGGCAACCGGCATTGAGGGCGGCAAAGGCCCCTTTGTCTTTGAAATCGCCAACTGTTATGTCAACACCGAACAGCCGGGGCCGTGTTACGTCGATTGCTTCGAGCTCGTTCCTGCCAATGCCAAGCTTGCTTCGGGCGGCGTGCCCAATGGGGCCTTTGAAGACGGCTCGGGCGCCAATGTCACGGGCTGGAGCCTTTGGAAGCGCGATCCGGCCGCGGTGAGCAAGGCTGAAATCATCACCGATGCGCCCCATTCCGGCAAAAGCGCGCTGCGAATTTCCCATAACGGCAACGCCGACTGGGCCTTTATGCCGTCGCGTTCGATTCCGGTCTCCCCCGGCGACGAATACTGCCTGTCGGCCTGGGCGAAGAACCTTGGGGAGGGGCGGTTTACGGCTTCGGTGCAAATGGTGCTTTATCAGGATAATAAAGTCATTTCCTACGACCGATTTTCGCTCAATATCGGCAAAGTGGGCAAAGAATGGACGGAGTTTTTGGGTAAATTTCTGATTCCGGCCGATGTCAACAAGGTGCTGATCCGCCTTTCCGGGTCCAGCAATTGCGATTTTGCGCTCGACGACCTTGATGTGAAGTATCTCGGCAAGCGCGAAGTGTTCGGGAAAGCGCTGAGCATTCAGAACGGCGGCTTTGAAAACGGCCTCAAAAACTGGAAATTCTGGTCTCGCGACGCCAAAGAAGGCTCCAAAGCGGAAGCCGTCAAAGACGCCCGCGACGGCGCCGGAGCCTGCCGGATCGTCTCGACCGGCGAAAAGGACTGGTCGTTTATGGGCGTCGACTTTTATCCCGCGATGGCTGGCGACCGCTACAAGATTGCGGTCTGGAGCAAAAACAGCGCCTCCAAGTGCATCGCCCGCGCCGAACTGGTCGGCTATCGCGGCGGCAAAGTCGTCCGCTACGATCTCGGCCAGGTTGCGCTCGGCGAAGACAAGGAATACAAACAGTACAGCGGCATTTTTACTGTTCCCGAAGGAATCGACACCGTTGCGGTCCGCCTCTCCGGTTTCGGCAAGTGCGATCTCACCATCGACGAGTTGACGCTGGAAAAAGTCGCGGCCGAGCAGGAAAATGTTTACCGCCCGGTCAAGGAAGCTTCTCCGAAGCGCGTGGTCGAGAAATTCGACCGAGGGTTGATCGCGTTCCCGACCGAGGATGGCGTGATGGTTTCGTGGCGGCTCCTCGAAGCCGATGCCAAAGAAATCGCCTTTGACCTCTTCAAAACCGTCGGAGGCAAGAGCGTCAAGCTCAATTCCGCGCCGCTTAAGCAGACCACCGACTTCGTCGATTCCGAGTTCGTCAAAGGAGCGCAGTACCGGGTCGCCCCCGCCGCCGGATTTGAAGGCCTTGCCGGGGAAGCCACGGTCTGGGAGAGACCCTTCCTGCGCTTCGAACTCAGCGATCCCAAGGGCAAGGTCGACAAAGTCGGCATCGCCGACCTCGACGGAGACGGACGCTTCGATTACGTGGCGCGGATCACCTCCGGCAACATCGACCCGTGGCACGTCTATTGGAAGAAATCGCCCGATACCTACAAACTCGAGGCCTTCAATGCTGACGGCAAACGCCTTTGGACTTTCGACCAGGGCTGGTCGATCGAGCGGGGCATCTGGTACAGCCCTTTCATCGTCTTTGACTTCAACGGCGACGGCAAGGCCGAGGTCGCGGTCAAGATGGGCGAGGGCGACCCGCGCGATCCCGACGGACGGGTCACCGGCGGCAACGAATATCTCGGCATCCTCGACGGCGTGACCGGCAAATTGATCGCCAAAGTTCCGTGGCCGAATCGCGACGGTTATGAGGGCGCGGAGGGTTACAATCTCTCCAGCCGCAACCAGCTTGCGATGGCTTACCTCGACGGCAAAACCCCGGCGATTCTCGCGCTTCGCGGCACCTATACCGTGATGAAGGTCGAAGCCTGGCGTTTGACCGACAAAAATGAAATGGAACGCATCTGGGTCTACGACAGCCGCGAATACCCCGACCGCAAGTGGCAGGGGCAGGGCTCCCACAGCACCCGCTGCGCCGACATCGACGGCGACGGGCGCGACGAAGTGATCCTCGGGAGCGCGGTCATCGACGACGACGGCCGTCCCTTGTGGACCACCGGGCTCGGCCACCCCGACTATCTTTACGTCACCGACGCGGTTCCGGAAAATCCGGGCCTCGAAATCATCACCGTGCTTGAAACCAGTTGCAAAAACGGCGGCGGCCTCACCGTCGTCGACGCCAAAACCGGCAAGCCGATCTGGCAGCTCAAGGAACCGACCAACCACGTGCATTACGGTTTTGCGGCCGACCTTGACCCGCGTTTTCGCGGCTTCGAAGTCGGCGGACTCGACACTGATTCCAGCCTCGACCGGACCAAGCTCGGCAGCTGGGTTTTCAAGAGCAGCGGCGAACTGCTCTATTCCGGCGATTCGATGCCGGAGCGCGAATCGATCCGCACCATCTTCTGGGACGCCGACTTGCAGCGTGAAGTCGTCCGCGCCATGCCGAACCGTTTCAACGCCGCCGCCGTCGGCGGCTCGACCGAGGGCGGCATGGCGATCGTCGCCGACGTCCTCGGCGACTGGCGCGAAGAGATGCTCACCTCGGCCAAGGGGGAGTTGCGGATTTATCCCTCGCCGATTCCGGCGATGGACCGCCGCGTCTGTTTGATGCAGGACCCGATCTACCGGACCTCCATCGTGCCGGGCTCGATGGGCTACTACTATGACCCGACGCTGTCGTACCTGCCGACCAGCGTTTCGCCGAACCTCAGTTTGACGATGATTGCGGAGGGAATGAAGAAACACTTCCGGATCGTGGTCAGCGCGCCGCTCGATAAGGGCGTCGAAGGGGAACTCAGGTTGATTCCGCCCGCCAATATGAAGCTCGAAAAAGAGACTTACGCGATCAAACTCGCTCCCGGCGGCCTCGAAGTCATCGAACTTTCGCCGGAGCTGACCGGCGTCGCCAAGGGCATGCTCAAGGCGGAATTGACCATGACGGACGGCACCGTTCTTCGCGGCCGCCAGCCGCTGACCGTCAAGCAGGTCGAAGTGAAGGTCGTTCCGCCGGTCGGTTTTATCGCCGAAGCGGAAAACTTCATCAACGAAAAAGGCGGCAAAGCCGTGGTGCGCGACGACAAAGTCGGCGTAAACGGCAAGTGCATTTCGCACTGGGACGCCAAGGGGCATGAGTTGTCGTGGAAGATCGATCTTCCCAAAGACGGCAAATACATTCTCCAGCTCCGCTATACCGGAGAACGCTCGAGCCGCGACGTTTACATCAACGGAGAAAAGCTCGGTTCCTTTGTGATTCCGGGCGCGGGCGGCCTCGGCGCGAGCGCGGTCGACTGGGAACTCTTCAGCGTCGGGCACAACGGCGGACAGATGGTGCTCGACCTCAAGGCCGGGTCCCAACTGATCCGGATGGTCAACGCCAGCGGCGAAATGCTCAATCTCGATTACATTTCGCTGGTCCCTGTGAAATAACCGTCTGACGAACAGAATCCGCTCCGGTCCGCGTGGATCGGGGCGGAATTTTTTTGGCTCAAAATTCGGGGGCGACGTAGTTCCTGACGCCGCCGCAGGCCTGGAAGCGGCGGAAATAGGCGAACAACAGGGCGCCTGCAAGGAGCGCCATTCCTGCCGCCATGAAAAAAGTATATTCATAGCGATGGCCGCTGTAATCGAGGAAAATTCCCAGGAGCGGCACCGCCAGCATGTTCAGGATGCCGCCCAGCAGGCCTCCGACAATGCCGTATTGGGCAAATTGGGCACGCGGAAAGAGACGCATGGTCAGCGAGGCCGATACCGTATAGTACATGCCCGCAAGCACCGATTGGCTCATGAAGGCCAGCGAAAAGGTCCAGCGGTCGCAAATCAGGAAAGCGTTGGTGAGCGAAGTAACGAAATAGACCGGCACGATGACCATCACGCAGCGCAGCGGATGGAAGCGGTCCGCCCAGGCCCCGAGGGGATAGGCGAGACAAAGCGACACGACGTAACTTGCCGCTCCGAGCTTGCCGTAGTAATCCATCGGGATATTCAGATGTTTTGCGTAAAAAGCGATAAAGGCCCCGGCGGGGACAAAAAGCAAACCGAGTGCGGTCAGCATGGAAAACAGCAGCCAGTAGTAGGACGACTTTGCGCAATTGGACAAATATTCCCAGGCGATTTTGAGATTTCCGCCCCGGGTCGCGCTTCTTTCCACCGGCGGGTATTCTCCTTCGCGGACGAAGATGCACATCAAGGTGATACCGACGGAGTAGCTCACTGCCAAGATCGTAAAAACCACCTCATGGTGTTGCTCGGCATAACCGAAAAAGAAGTAGTTGAAGCCGATTCCGGCC